>JBEPWY010000067.1:0-10703 GCA_041642185.1 Marivirga sp. | reverse complement strand
TGGTTGTATTTATGCTTTTCAGTCAGAAATACAGAATGCAATTCAACCTTATCGCTTTGTAGAGAAACAAAATGATCCTTTTCTTCCTCCTACTGAAATAAGAAAATCGGCAGATGAAGCTTTCCCTGATAAGCATATTCACGCAATTTTGTATCAGGATGGAAATAAAGCCGCAAAAGCTATATATTTTAGTTTTGCTGACCATTACTACTATTTTGTTTATGTAAATCCTTATACAGGAAAGGTGCTTAAGGTGAAAGATGAATATGCCGATTTCTTCAGAATTGTGCTGGACGGGCATTTTTACCTGTGGTTGCCACCGGAAATTGGCCAGCCTATAGTTGCTTCCGGCTCCCTGGTATTTTTCGTAATGATTATTTCCGGAATAGTACTTTGGTGGCCCAAAAAGAAAAAAGGAGCACATAAAAAGTTTAAGATAAAATGGAAAGCAGGCTGGAGAAGAAAAAACTATGATTTACATTCTGTTCTTGGCTTTTATATATGTTGGCTGGCTCTCATTTTAGTTATCACTGGACTGGTTTGGGGATTTGAGTGGTATAAAAATGGTTATTATGCCATTGCTTCCGGCGGAGAGGATTTTGTTGAATATTACAATCCTGTTTCAGATACAACTGCTATCTCAAACTCTGAAATACCGGCCATTGATAGAGTGTATTATAAAATGGTGGAAGAATACCCTAATGCCGAATGGATAGAAGTGCACCCGGTTGAAAACCATTATGATGCTATTGCTGCCAACGCTAATCCTGATGCTTCCACTTATTGGAAGAGTGACTATCGATATTTCGATCAGAATACTTTAGAGGAATTGCCGGTAAAGCATCATTGGAACAGACTGGAGGATGCTTCAACAGCTGATTTATTGATGCGAATGAATTATGACATACATGTGGGTGCAATTTTAGGTTTGCCCGGTAAAATGTTAGCCTTTTTTGTGAGTCTAATGATAGCCACTTTGCCTGTCACCGGATTTTTAATGTGGTACGGAAGAAAGAAAAAGAAATTACCCAAGACTAAAAGAAAATTAGAAAAGAGGGAAAGGCTCACTTCTTCCCAGCTTGTATAAAGCACTTTGGTTTTCAATGCAACTTAAAAGCTTAAGTACCGATAGTAATAGTATCAAGAACCACTTTATTCAGACTATTATGAAAATCGGAAATACAGAAATAGAAGCCGTAAAAGGTGATATTGCAAAACAGGATGATATAAAAGCAATTGTAAATGCAGCAAATGCTCAATTACAAACAGGTAGTGGAGTTGCTGGAGCAATACATAATGCGGCCGGACGGGGCTTAAGTGAAGAGTGTATACCTCTTGCTCCCATTCAGCCCGGAGAAGCAGTGGTTACGGGCGGGCATAATTTACCTAATGAATACGTTATTCATGTACTTGGCCCTGTATATGGATCGGATAAACCGGAAGACAAAATATTATCTGACTGCTACCGCAATGCCCTTGAATTGGCCGAAGAAAGATATATTGAATCAATAGCATTTCCTGCTATTTCTACCGGTGCATTTGGTTACCCCTTTGGTGACGCTACAGATGTGGCGCTCAGTACCATTAAAGCAGTTGCCCCTACTTTTAAGCATATAAAGCTTATACGCTTTGTACTAGCAAGCGAGGGCGACTTAACTGTTTATCAGAATAAAATGAAAATTTTATCCTCCTGATAAAACATCTTTCTCCACTAAAATAAATTTTCTACACTAACTTCAATGTTAGTTTCATTCATTACTCCTTAAAAAAATGCTCCAATACACTGGCACTTATACAGATTTATATCAATTAACTATGGCTCAGGTCTATTTTCAAAATAACGGGGCTGACCAGGAAGCAGTATTTGATTATTTCTTTAGAAAATTACCCTTTGAGGGAGGTTATGCAATCTTTGCCGGCCTGGAAGACTTACTGGATGCTTTAGAGAAATTACATTTTAATGAAGCAGATATTGCATTCTTAAAGAAACAGAATTTTGATCCGAAATTCCTTGATTATCTCAAGGATTTCCGCTTTAAAGGCAATATTATCAGTTCAGCCGAAGGAGATCTTGTATTTCCTACCCGGCCGGTATTAAGAGTACAGGGAAATATTATAGAAGCTCAGCTTATTGAAACTTTACTATTGAATATTCTCAACTTTCAGACATTAATTGCTACTAAAGCAAGAAGAATGAGAAGTGTAGCAGGTGATAAAATGTTAGTCGATTTTGGAATGCGCAGAGCCCAGGGAAGTGGCGCTTATCATGCAAGCAGGGCAGCCATTATAGGAGGTTTTGATGCTACCAGTAATGTTACCGCCGCACGTGATTATAACATCGCTGTTTCCGGCACTATGGCTCACTCATTTATTCAGAGTTATGATAGGGAAATAAGCTCCTTTAGAGCCTATGCAGCTTCATGGCCTGATGATTCTGTTTTATTGGTCGACACCTACGACACCTTAAAAAGTGGCGTACCTAATGCAATAGAAGTTGCCAAGGAATTGAAAGAAAGAGGTCAGCAACTTAAGGGCATACGGCTTGACAGTGGTGATTTGGCATACCTAGCTAAAAAATCACGTGCGATGCTCGATAAAGCAGGACTAGAAGATGTAAAAATAGTGGCTTCCAACCAGCTGGATGAATATGTGATTAAAAGTTTACTGGAACAGCAAGCACCGATAGATGTTTTTGGGGTAGGAACCAGCTTACTGACAGGACAACCCGACGCAGCCCTGGATGGCGTATATAAATTAGCTTATACAAAAGGGAAACCACGACTTAAGCTTTCTGAGAATACTGAAAAAACCACTTTACCAGGGAAAAAGCAAGTTCATAGAATGCTTGATAATAATGGTGATTTTCTAGGTGCAGATATAGTAACACTTGATTATGAAGAAAACTTAGATAAAATGCATCATCCTTTCCAAAAGGATAAGTTCTATGAGTTCAGTGAGGGCAAATCAGAAGCTTTACTTTCAGAAGTGATGAAAGAGGGGAAAAGAGTAAATAAACCAAAAAGCCTCACAGATATAAGAAAATATAGTAAAACCAGGCTTGGCAAATTAGCAGAAGAGTATCAGCGTTTTGAAAACTCGCATATTTATAAAATAGGGTTAAGCACAAAACTTCATACGGAAAGAAATAAACTGATTGAGAAGCTAACCAAAAAGAAGTAGCAATGAAGACTTTGATAATAATAGATGCACAAAATGATTTTATGCCCGGAGGCGCACTGGAAGTAAAAAATGGTGATGAGATTATTCCTGTAATTAACAAATTGCAACCCAAATTTGATCTTGTTATAGCTACACAAGACTGGCATCCGAAACAGCATAGCAGCTTTGCCTCTAATCACGGAAAAAAGCCATTTTCACAAATTGAAGTGAAGGGCATGAAACAGACACTTTGGCCTGACCACTGCATTCAGGGAAGTAAAGGCGCTGATTTTCATTCCGAACTAAATACTAATTGCATAGAAGCTATATTCAGAAAAGGCATGGACCCAGATATAGATAGCTATAGCGGATTTTTTGACAACGGACACAAGAAAAACACAGGACTCTCGGGTTATTTACGCGAACGAGATGCAAGAGAGATTTATTTCTGTGGTTTAGCCGCCGATATTTGTGTTTATTTTTCTTTAAAAGATGCTCTTAAATTGGATTTTAATGTACACTTGATAGATGATGCTACAAAACCATTAGACGAGGATACATTTGAGAAGCAGAAAAAGGAGTTAAGGTCAAAAGGAGTTGAGATTTTAAAATCCGATGATGTTGAAATAGCTAAATCCGTTCAGGCATAAATTTTTGTTCTTAAATAATTATTGATATCAAGCATAGCATCAATAATATTATCTGCCATCTGTTGGCGATAGCCGGAAATTTTCATATTCAATAAGCTACCCGTACTACCGTTGTAAGCAATTTCACCTATGGTCTTGTTGTTTCTAATTTCAAATATTAGTATCTCATATATGGATACATCAGCACCATTATGATATCCGACACCTAATTTCCAGCTCAAATCTTTGCGCTCTTTAATTAGATGGTTAAGTAGATCTACTATGGTATGTCTGCTCAAGCTCATAAGAATAGTTTTATCTATTGATACTCTTTTGAGCAATAAAAGTTAGGCAAATTTACCCAAAAATAGAAATGTAATTATCCCGCGTAATCGCCTGTTTTCTGCCTGCATGCTTTAGTCTCTCTTTTGGTAATTATTGCCCAAAAGGGATTTCTGAAAAAGAGCCTGGTTTTGACACCGAAATTATGAAAGAAGCGTTGCATTCCTGAAGAGAAACCAGGTGCGTTTTTTGGCATCACCACGTATTCAAATCCAAAACGATTGGTAATAGCATCCATACAAGGGTTACCATAAAGTATCTGCTTTGTATCTTTGGTATAAATACTGAGTAACCTTTTAGTTTCATTTTTATTTTCCGGAAGTAATTCCGGTCGATTTTTTAGCTTTCCTGTTGATTTATTGGAATAATCTACCTGACCCCATACATCTGATATGAAAAAATTCAAAATTAATAATATGAAAACCCACTTTCGATTCATTGTACAAACATGGGGAAAATTCATATAAATTAATATTTTTGGCTTTAATCAATTAAACGCTCATTTTCCATAAAATCATATAAAGTTAGCTGTCTCAGATTATAATATGCCTGCCAAAAATTACCTAAGGAATTAATGTAGTCTCTTTTGGCCTGATCTTTCTCCGTTAAAGCTATTGAAAGATCTGTAATACTAATTTTACCTATCAAATATCTGTTTTTAGAAATATTATACCTCCTTAAAGAAATATCATCTGCTTTCTGCGTAATTTTTACCTGTTCCCTTAGCATTTCCAGTCTTTTCACCTGAGTATATACTTCCTGTTCAAAATCTACCTTCTCCTGCTCAACGGTATATTGAACCAATTGGTGATTTGCTTCAGCCGTTCTTACACGAGACTTTTGTCTGCCCCAGTCTACTAACGGTATGCTAAACCCCAACTGTAGCCTTTGCTGATCTTGAGGATTCTGATAGATAACAGGTAGTTGATTGGCATTATTGGTTAAACCAAAACTTCCGAATAAATTCATATTTAAGCCTGTTTCTCCACGTGCTCTGTCTACTTCCCTATTAGCTTCCAGCATTCGCCTTTTAAAAGCTATAGCATCTTGTCTGTTTTTCAAAGCTTCTTCCAATGCCAAGGCCGGATCAATTAAAAATCCAGGTACTTCATCAGGCACTTCCAGGGATAAATCATCAGTTGATTTCATTCCTAAGTATGATTTCAAATATAACTGATTGGTTTCCATATCCAATTTAGACTGTGCAACTGCCTGCCTGGAATTCATCAGGCTTAATTCAAGCTGAAGCAATTCATTTTCCGGAATTTTACCTAACTGATATCTTCCCTGAGCTATTTTATAAATAGTATCGTTATTCCCCAAATTCTTTTCCGCTATTTCCAGGCTTACCTGAGAGCTTAACAAATTAAAATAGAGGCTGGCAACATCTTTAGATATTTGTTCAAACTCCTCCACAAATTCACGCTTTGACTCTTCAAACCTCAAGGGCTCAATTTGTTTATCCCATTTTAATGGATTAAAACTGAAAATGGGCTGTCTGAACCCTATGGAAATCGGATCACCTCCATAATTAACAAAATCTTGTTCAAAATCATCAAACCTGCTGAGGGAGGAACTCACAAATACAGTACCACCTGTTATTCCTACCTGTTGTTCCAGGTTCAATGAAACATTTGAATTATTGATAAAAACGGAACGGAATTCAGTTGAACCATCAGGCTGTGTGACAGGCGTTACGGATCGGTTAAAATTAGGCAAAGTGCCACTTAAGCTAAGTTGAGGTACAAAATTAGATTTATATACCCTGTATTGCCAATAGCGATTTTCTTTGCGGGTTTCTGCTTGTTTGTATGCCGGAGAATTTTCCTTGGCGATCCTTATCACTTCCTTTAAAGTAAATGTGCTTTGGCTCTTTGCTAAAAAGGGAAGCTGTAATAAGGTGAAAAATAATAATATAAAGTAAATTTTATTCATGACGTAAAGAAGTAATAGGGTCTTGGTTTGCTGCTTTTCTTGCTGGTGCTATTCCAAATAACAATCCCACAGAAGCCGCTACCCCAAATGAAATTACAATTGAAAAACCGCTTACAATAGTAGGTATTTCTGCGAATGAAGAGACCAGATAGGCGAAAATAATTCCTAAAATTACACCTATCAGCCCTCCGCTTATACTAATCATCACTGCTTCAAATAAAAATTGTGTAACTACATCAGACTTTTTGGCGCCCAGTGAAAGTCTCAATCCGATTTCTTTTATCCGCTCCATCACAGATGCCAACATAATATTCATGATACCAATACCTCCCACCAACAATGAAATTCCTGCAATAGCGCCCAGCACCACATTAAAGATATTTTTGGTTTTCTGCTGCTGTTTCAAAAGCAATTCAGGAACCGTTACTTCAAAATCTACCACATCATAATGCCTTCTTTTGAGCATTCTGGATATAATTTCAGCTGTAGAAGTTAACTGCTCTGAGTTTTCTACCTGAACGGTAAGCTTATCTAGCTGATGATAATTTACACTACTTTGCGGTTGATTATTATTTTCATCTCCGTTTCCTTTATTGGTATTGGCTTTTTTTAGTTGGAGCTGAGTAAGTGCCGCCCTGTTTTTATAATTAACAAAAACTGTTTGTACTGGGGCATAAATATCCATATTGAAATCGCGCAGACCTAAATTCTCCAAACTTTGCTCTGTATAAAGCCTTTCCTTTAAAACTCCAATTACTTTAAGCCAGTGGGGCCCTACTTTAATCATTTTACCAACTGGATCAGTATCGGCAAAGAACCTGGCACTCACTGATTTACCGATCACACATACCCTAGTACCTTTAGTAATCTGATCCTGATTAAAAAGCCTTCCATCTAATAATTCAAAAGCCGATAAACTAAAATAAGATGGATCTACTCCCACCAACTTAGCTGATCTTCTAATACCGTTCCTGATCACATAAGTTTCCAATACTATTTCTGGGCTAATTCTTTCTATTCCGGGAATAATAGTAGCAATACTTTTGGCATCAGCCATAGTTAAGCCGGGGCTGTACTTTTTCTTTTCCTTTTTGAGATTACTTTGAGAAGCAAGTTCTTCTTCTGATTGCTCCACTATGGGCTCAATAACTATATTATTTACACCTACCAGCTTTATCTGGTTAAGTATTTCCTGCTGTGCTCCACTACCAATGGCCAACATGGAAATAACCGCTGCCACACCAAAAATTATTCCCAGTGCGGTCAGAAAAGAACGCATTCCATTATTGATTACCGCTTCAAAAGCAACATTAAAATTGGCTAAAATTCGCTCTTTCATTTGCCGGTTTTTCCGAGTAATTCTACTTCCTTCTCCTCTAAACCTTGTGGGGCTATTAAATAAATCTTCTCTCCTGAATCAACACCAGACTTTATTACAACCTCATTTGCATTGGCTTCTCCTAAAAGAACTTGCTGCTTCAAAGTTTCCAAACCTGATTTTTTATAGACATAAGAAACAGAATCACCTTGATTATATACTGCTTCCAAGGGTATATATATTCCATCCGGAACAATCTTAGTAATAATTTCATTGGCGGTTGTCATGGCTGGTCTTAAGGTGGAATCCACTTCTTTTATTTCCACTTTCACTTCAAAAACTTTAGCATCAGAGTTAGGTCTTTGCTCCCCAACATTGGCAACGGATAGGACTGTACCCGTTAATTTTTTATCAGGAAAAGCATCTAATCCAATTTTCACATGCTGCCCCTTTTTTATTTTTCTAATATCAACCTCATTTACATAGGTAATAGAGATCATTTTGGAAAGATCAGGCAAAGTAGCCACAGTAGGGTCCCATGCGCCAATGTTGGAGCCCTCTCCTTTTTTGGAGCCGTCATACTCCCTTACATAAATTACCATTCCTTCTTCAGGTGCCTGGATTGTGAACTTATCACGCAATTCCAACAGAAAATCTCTTTCATCTTTATCGTCAGCTAACTCTGCATCTGCTTCCTGCATCTGGGCAACGGCTTTTTGTTTCCTTAACTGATAATTTTGCTTGGCCTGACTGAAGGCTCGTTTCGCTTTTTCCAAATCAATTTCTACCTGCTTAATGGTAGCAGGTGGTTCAAATTGGGATTGTTCTAATATCAATTCTTGTTCTTCCACAGCAAACTCCAAATTAATTAATTCGTCTCTGGACTGTCGTAATGTAAGTGCTGTATCCAATTTGGTTTGAGTATACTTGGACAAACTCTGTTGGTATTCATTTTCAGTGGCCCTTATCCTATCTGACAATTCAGAGGCATCTAAGGAAGCTACAAAATCGCCTTTCTTTACAATGGTCCCCTCATCTACCATTTTTTCTATTTTCACATTCCAGATTCTTGCGGCTCTTAAACCGGAAGGCCCCGTAATTTTAATAGAATTTTTAGCTTCAAGTTCACCTGTGGTTGTAATAGAGATTACAAATTCACCGGATTTTGCCTCTGTGGTTATTTCCAAAGCTTCATTATTAGTGTTGCCGGTAAAGGTGTAAAATGAGATAATCAGAACAAGGATTACCCCTATTCCTATAAGGAGTTTTTTCTTCATGCGTAGGATATTAAGCGAAATAAAAATATATAATCAGGTACTAAACGAATAATATGTAAAATTATTCATAATATTTTGAATAATACCACCACCCATCAATCTTAAAGACCTACTAAATAAATAGTTTTAAGAAGTTATTATGAATTTTGTGTCCTATTTTTATAAATCGCCTGTGTTTCCCGATGGGTCGGGACAGGTGGCAATTAGTTCATGCTTTAGCAGTTTATTTGCGTCGTTGCTTCCTTGCGAGAATATTTTTTTGGTTTTGCCAAAACTGTTTCAGCCAAAGGCTGATGAAAAACTCTCACAGAGCCGCTAAGTTTCCGCAAAGAAAATTAAAAGGAATCAGAAAATATTTTACTTCCCTGCATCTTTTCCGATAGGTCAGGATAAGTCGTAGTTGTGGTAAAACCTGAAAACACATAAAAACCTCCCCACATCGACAGCCTAAAACACTAAACTTTATTACCTTTACAAGTCAATTAGCAGTTCATGAAGCAAATCATCAGTTTTGTATTAAGAAATATCCCTAGAAAATATATTCAAAGGGTAAGTGGAGTCAGCTTAAAAATTATTGGCCTGTTTTACCGTGGAAACAACGTATATTGCCCTATAAATGAAAAAGGATACAGGAAATTTCTGCCTTATGGTAGAGTAAACCCAAGACCAAATGCTTTATGCCCTGATACACTTTCACTGGAAAGACATCGACTGATCTGGCTTTACCTGAAGAACAAAACCAATTTCTTTACAGAAACCTTGAAAGTGCTGCATGTAGCACCAGAGCAGTGTTTTATGCCTTATTTTGAAGCGATTCATAAAGAAAATTACATTACAGCCGATTTAGAGTCACCTTTAGCTAAAGTGAAAATGGATGTGCACAATATTCCTTTTAAGGACAACACCTTTGATGTCACTTTTTGTAATCATGTGATGGAGCATGTAGAGGATGACATAAAAGCGATGTCTGAATTAAGAAGAGTACTAAAACCTGGTGGCTGGGGAATTATTCAAGTACCATTTTTTCCTCCTCTGGCAGAAGAAACTTATGAAAATGATGCCATTACAGATCCTAAAGAAAGGGAAAAAGTGTTTGGACAAGATGATCATGTGAGGCTGTATGGAACCGATTATCCTGAGAGGTTAAGAAAAGCTGGATTTATTGTAAAGGAAGAAGACTACATTAATGAAATTCCCGCTGAATGGATCAAAAAATATGCCTTGCCAGATGATGAGATTATTTATTTAGTTCAGAAGGCTTAACACGGTTTAATATTGCTGTCATTCTCAATCCGAATACTCAGCCCCTTTTCTGGTCGAACTGGCTAATATAATTGATGGACTCTTTCATAAACCCCATTCCATAAGCAAACAATTGAGTGAACGAAGCCGCCATACTTAAAAAAGCAACTTTCAGACTCTTAGTTTTCACTGCCGAATCTATCAAAATGAGGGTGAAATACAGACCGAAAAGAACTGCGCCTGCTTTAAACAACAATGTGGAAACAAAGAAAGATAGTAACCAAAAAATAAAGGATAGACTAAATATTGCTGGAAAAAAATGCAGCGGTTTTAATTCGTTTTTATAGAATCGGAATAAGTTAATTCTTCCTCTGCCAAAGAAAAAAAGCTGCTTATAAAACTGTTTTAAACTGGTTCTTCTCTTATGGTATACTTTTGCATCAGGAATTAACCCCATCCTAAAACCTTCCCTTTCAATCCTGATACTAAATTCCAGATCTTCAGCCATTCGGGTAATAATATATCCATTCGTTTTTTCAAAAACTTCGCAGGATATGCCCATATTAAAACTTCTTGGCCTGAATTTACCTATCTGATGTTTCCCTCCTCTTATGCCTCCTGTGGTAAAAAAGGATGTCATGGAATAGCTAATTGCTTTTTGAGTAGCCGTAAAGCTATCAAGCGCAGCATCAGGACCTCCAAAAGCATCTAAAGGAGTATGAGTGAGGAAATCATCTACTGTTTGAAAATAATCTGCAGGAATAATGCAATCAGAATCGAATACGATGAAATAATCTCCAT
>JBEPWY010000066.1:0-12780 GCA_041642185.1 Marivirga sp. | reverse complement strand
TCTAGAGCCGCTTTTATAAAGGATTTAATGTTTTCTTCTTTGAGGATAAACAATGCTTTTTCAGTCATTTCGTTTACATCACCTACATTACAAGTAAAGCCTGTCACGCCATTTATATTCAGTTCAGGCAAACCTCCAACGTTAGTTGATATAACAGGCACCTCGCAAGCCATTGCCTCCAGTGCTGCCAAACCAAAACTTTCCTTTTCTGATGGCATAAGGAATAAGTCACTAACCGATAAAACTTCCTCTACGGCTTCTAATTTTCCTAAAAAACGAATGTCCTCACAAGTCCCCAGTTCTCTGCAAAGTTGCTCCATTTTAATTCTTTCTGGCCCATCTCCTACTAATAATAATTTGGCGGGAATTTTCTTTCTGACGTTATCGAAAACATGAATCACATCTTCCACTCTTTTTACCTTTCTGAAATTAGATGTATGGGTCAATAGCTTTTCACCGTTAGGACAGATGGCTGTTTTAAAATGATCTTTCTTTTGTTTTTTGAAGCGGTCTAAATCGATAAAATTAGGAATAACTTCAATGTGCTGATAAATGTCAAAATGCTCCAGGGTGTCTTTCTTCAAATCTTCTGATACAGCTGTTACTCCGTCAGATTTATTGATACTGAATGTAACAACAGGTTCATAAGATGGGTCCTTTCCTACCAAAGTAATATCAGTGCCATGTAATGTAGTAATTATAGGAATATGAATATTGGTCTCTTTTAATATTTGTTTAGCCATATATGCGGCTGAGGCATGGGGAATAGCATAATGTACATGCAACAGATCAAGTTTTTCATGCTTCACAACATCCACCATTTTACTGGCTAAGGCCAATTCATATGGAGGGTAATCAAAGAGAGGATAAGATCTCAAATCTACCTCATGATAGAATAAATTCTCATTAAAAAAATCTAATCTGGTGGGTTGAGAGTACGTGATGAAATGTACCTCATGGCCATTCTTCGCCAGAGCTTTCCCTAATTCAGTAGCTACTACTCCACTACCTCCAAACGTTGGATAGCATACTATGCCTATTTTCATTTATGTGATTTTAAGTTTTGCCGCTATAATTGGCTGGTATAACCTTTTTTTATCAAAGATTAGTTAAAGTTGAAACGGCTTTTGATACATCTTGTTTATTTATTTTATCTCAACATATTAAGCCGTCACATAATTTCGCATAAATATAACTCATTGCGAAAAATATTGCCAGTTAATATCGCTAAATATGGTGAGGCCTGTAATGGCTCCTTATTAATTTAGTTCACATAATCTACTTGTTGTTCTTCATATTTAAAGATCGACTCATAGATACTATCCATTATCCTGGTTCTTATGTTACCATCAATCAATTTCCTGTTTTCAGCATCAGGGTATATACGATTAGATAAAAATATATAAACTATCCCAAACTCTGGATCAGCCCATGCAGCCGTACCCGTAAATCCAGTATGGCCAAAGGCTAGCGGAGAAGCATATCGTGAAGTGGGAGAGGGGCCTTTTTCTTCCACCGGCTTGTCCCAACCCAGGCCACGCCTGTTATTGCTATATTGTTTTTTGGTAAAATAAGGCAATGTGCCTTTAGAAAAATATCTACTGCCTCCATAAGCACCATCCCATAAATTCATTTGCATTAAAATAGCCAAATCCATCGCATTACTAAATAATCCTGCATGGCCTGCCACTCCGCCCATCATGGCAGCACCTTGGTCATGTACCCAGCCTTTTATAAGATCGTTTCTGAAAAGCTGATCATTTTCCGTTGGAGCAATCTTTTCTTCCGAAAAATTACAAAGAGGCAAAAAGCCTAATGTACTAAGGCCTAATGGTTGATAAATATTTTCTGTAAGGAAATCCTCATAAGGGATGTTCAGCATTCGCTCACATATTTTTTGCATAATATAATAACCCATATCAGAATATCGGTATTCATATTCTTTTTGCCACTTAGGCTTATCAAGCAAATCCGACTCCACTACCCAATGCCATATGGAGTCAGCTAACATTACATGTCCGTATAGTCCGGATGCCAATTGGTGTGGGTATAAATTACCGGCTTCAGTTTTATAATGTGGGGATTTTGTGCCAAAAAAGTCACTGGTGCGCATCCAAAATGGGACATATGGAACCAGACCGGCCTGATGGGTAAGGATATCCCTTAAGGTCATATTTTTTTTATTACTTTTTTTTAGCTCAGGTAAATAATGATAGATTTTTTTATCCAGATCCAATATACCTCTGTCATAAAGAAACATTACACTTTGCAGTGTAGCGGCTACTTTGGTAATTGAGGCAATGTCATAAATAGTTTCACTGTCTACAGGTACTTCCCTATTATAAGACTGATAGCCATAATTTTTGTCAAAAATGATTTGCCCATCTTTAGCTACAATAATCTGACAACCCGGAGTAGCTTTAGTTTCTATTGCTTCTTTTGCTATAAGATCTATTTTTGATAAAATAGAGGCATCCATGCCCACATCTTCAGGAGAACTAAAGCCAAACCTGTTTAAAGTTCTGGTTTGAATGCCTGTGCCTGCCTTGATATTTTTTGAAACACTTACTGGTAACTTTCCTTTTGCGGGTTTAGCACCGAATATAATTTGAGGGGCTAACTTTTGTGTCTCTGGTGTATCTTCGTACATCAGCAAAATATGGTCAAAATTCGATAAATAACTTAAGCTGTAGGCATTGCCAAATACCGATAGCACTACATTAGTTTCTTCCGCCAATTTTTGAAGAAAAAGTAAATCGTCATCTCTCAGGCCAAATCTTTTGGATGCATAATTACCCATATCATGAAGCCCTACCACCACTGTTTCATATTGAGACAGTTGATTCATTAACTTTGTCATCCTGGCAGGCTCATCTTCTTTTTTGCCCAATTGGTAATGGTTAAAGAGGGCGTATTTACTTAAATATTGCTGAAAGATACTGTTTTTGTCACCTCTTAGTGAAAGAGAAGCAAAATTGGTGGTGTCCAGCATATGGATTGGTAAGAAATTATTTTTTGATTTCACTAAGGTGGCTGCCTCAGCATAAAGTTTTGTTAGTAATTTTTCTGCAGAAGAAGTGTGTAATTTATCATAGATTTTCTCTGCTTCCAGCTTTTTAAAACCGGCATCAAATCCTAATTTGAATTTAGCACCTAATATCTTTTTTACACTTTCTTCAAGACGCTCTTCACTAATTTGCTCTTTTTGAATAGCTTTTTTAATTTTACTAACAGCGTTAGGCACGTTCATAGGAAAAAGCAATACATCATTACCTGCCTTAAATGCCAACAAATCAGTTTCGCCGGGCTCATAAAAATCACTCACCCCTTTCATGTTAAGGGCATCGGTAAAAATTAAGCCTTTAAAGTCTAACTCATTTTTTAATAGATCTGTCACTACCGCGGAGGACAAAGTAGTAGCCTTATTAGGGGTGTTATCATATGCAGGTATGTGTAAATGTGCTACCATCATACTGCTTAAATCATTTTCAATTAATTTCCTAAAAGGATAAAGCTCTAAATCATTCATTCTTTCTTTGGAATGTTTAATGAGTGGTAAGGTAAGATGAGAGTCTGACCCTGTATCCCCATGGCCCGGAAAATGTTTAGCATTGGCAAAAACACCATGGTTCTGTAAACCTTTCATGTAGGCAATCCCTTTATTGGCTACATTTTGCTTGTCTTCACCAAATGACCGAAAACCAATTACTGGGTTTTTAATATTGTTGTTAATATCAACCACTGGGGCAAAATTTACATGCACACCCACCAATTTGGCTTGTCTGGCAACTTCTGCGCCCATTAAATAAATTAAACTATCATTCTGGATGGCACCTAATGTCATTTGTTTTGGGAAATTCATGGTGCTATCCAGTCGCATGCCAAGCCCCCATTCAGCATCCATACCTATCCATAGCGGAATTTTCGATTTTGCCTGAAGTCTGTTAGTCATTGCAATCTCTCTGCCGGGCCCTCCTTGAAAGAATATAAGCCCACCAATATTATATTTCTCGATCAGTAAAGATAAATTATCAATATGCTCCTCACCTTTATTAGAATAAGCTGCCACCATAAACAACTGACCAATTTTTTCTTCCATTGTCATGGATTCATAAACACTATCTACCCAATTCATTTCATCAGAAGTAGAGGCATTAGTAAGCTTTTGAGCAAAGCCTGCAGAGGTAATAGATAGATAAAGAAATGTGAAGAAATAAACTTTTTTAAACATGTGGTAGTTTTGAATTTATGATAAAAGCTAAATTAGCATTAAGTTTGTTTTTTGAGAAATAAGGTGATTATTAAATCAGTAGATAATAAATTCAAATTATTTTCAGTTTCACTTATACACAACTAGCAAGCTAACGAAAAGAATAAAAATTTCGTTTGTTATGTAAGCTTAAAGATTAAAAAAAGAATCATGAAGATACCATCTATATTTAGATTACCCAGACATCAGAGATTCGAAATTAAGCCGAGGTATTATGATCCTGTAAAAGAGGACATAGATAAACGGACAAGCCGGATCAGACAGCAAATAAATAGCGAAGCCGCAGGGAATCGTTCTGAAAGCATTAGAGAAGCGTTTTCGGCCAGCAGAAAAGGAAATAAATCAGCTGATTTATTTCAATTGCTGATGGTAGGTATTATTTCAGTGGCATTAGGCGGCTATATTTTTTATGGAGCCAATATTTATTACGCCTTATTATTGTTAATTCCATTATATATTTACTTAAGAAGAAAGAAACGCTAAAAATTTTTCATGCCCAATATTATTCAATTACTACCTGATGCAATTGCCAACCAAATTGCGGCAGGTGAGGTAGTACAGCGTCCGGCTTCAGTGGTGAAGGAATTAATGGAAAATGCTATTGATGCAGGAGCAAAAAGCATTAAACTTGTTGTAAAAGATGCCGGAAAGCAGCTAATACAAGTTGTTGATGACGGCTCTGGTATGAATGAAGCAGATGCACGTATGTGCTTTGAACGACATGCTACATCTAAAATAAAAAAATCAGAAGATCTTTTTACACTTAAAACCATGGGGTTTCGTGGAGAAGCCATGGCATCTATAGCAGCAGTTTCTCAGGTGGAGTTAAAAACAAAAACAGAAATTGCTGAACTGGGTACTTTAATACAAATTGAAGCTTCGGAAGTTAAAAATCAAACACATGTGGCTTATACTAATGGATCAAGCATATCTGTTAAAAACCTTTTTTATAATGTCCCTGCCAGAAGAAATTTCCTTAAATCAAATCCGGTAGAGCTTCGTCATATTATTGAAGAATTTCAGCGAATTGCCTTGTCATATCCTCAAATAGCATTTAGCTTTCATCAGAACGATATAGATGTATACCAACTAACTTCCGGAAAGCTGAGCCACAGGATAGTAGGTTTGTTTGGGAAAAATTATCAGGAGCAATTGGTGCCATGCGATGAAAGTACCGATCAATTAAAAATTTATGGCTATATAGGTAAACCCGAATTTGCGAAGAAAACGCGTGGGGAGCAATTTTTCTTTGTAAATAATCGATTTATCAAAAGTGGGTACCTTCATCATGCAGTAATTAATGCCTATGAAGGACTATTGGCAAAAGATTCTCATCCTTTTTATGTGCTTTTTATTGAAATCGATCCGCAAAAGATTGATGTGAATGTACATCCCACTAAAACTGAGATAAAATTTGATGATGAACGCACAATATACGGAATTATGAGTGCTGCCATCAAGCAGGCATTAGGTACTCACAATGTGGCCCCTGCTCTGGATTTTGATAATGATGTTAATTTTAGTTTTACAAAACCAAGACAGGCGGAATTAGGAAATTACCCTGGGAAAACTTCCGGTTATCAGAAATTTAAATCAGGTGATGAAAACGATGAGTGGAATAAGATATTAAATAATTTTCAGGAGCTCAGCCAGAAAATAACCGAAAAAGAACAAATTGAGGAAGACAAACTTGGACAACAATCCTTTTCTCAGGAGTCAGTTACTTTTGGTAGCTCCATCAACGATTTAAATGATCACCAGCGAAGCTCAAGGCCGATTTCAAATGAATTGACCGATGCTAAACGAAGTGTTTTTCAAATTCATCAAAAATACATTGCCACTCAGGTAAAATCAGGTTTGATGCTTGTTGATCAACAAGCTGCGCACGAAAGGATATTATTTGAAAAATTTTCACAACATTTGCACCAGCATAATGGAAGTTCGCAGCAGTTTTTATTTCCTGAACAAATTAAATTATCTCCTGCCGATTACGCATTGGTAATGGGTATGGAGGAAGAATTAAAAGCTTTGGGCTTCGTTATTTCGTCTTTTGGAAAAGAAACAATAGTAATTAATGGCGCGCCTACTGAGTTAACAGATTCTTCTGTAAAAGCAATTTTTGAGGGACTTATTGATCAGTTTAAGCATAATAAAAATGTGTTAACAATCTCAAAATCAGAGAATATCTCACGTTCACTGGCAAAACGTTCAGCTATAAGGGCCGGCCAGAAATTAAATGCCGAGGAAATGAATTCTTTAATTGATAAATTATTTGCTTGCGAAAACCCTAATTATACGCCTTCGGGCAATTCAACATTTATTATTTTTGATCTTGATAAGATCGCAAGTTTCTTTAACCGATAAAATTATATGTTCGCCAGACTGACTCCTGTTGTCAAATATTTATTACTGATTAATATTGCCTTACTATTAATCCCATCTATAATTAATTTAGAATTATCCAGCATTTTTGGGTTACATTATATTTTTGCGGAAAATTTTAAACCTTTTCAGTTCATTACCTACATGTTTTTTCATGGTGGGTTTGGACATTTATTAGGTAATATGTTCGCCCTTTTTATATTCGGGCCCATGCTGGAGCGGTACTGGGGAGCACAACGCTTTTTTATATTTTATATGGTTACAGGAGTTGGTGCTGGTATTTTGTACGGCATGGTAACTTTTGTGGAAATGAAACAGCTGGAAAGTGCCGCTGAAGATTATATTGAAAACCCTAGTTACGAAGCCTTTAATACTTTTATATTAGATAATGCCAATCATGCATATAAGCAATGGTATGATTTTATAGATGCTTACGGCGAAAACCCTGATAACAGGGAATATATTAATGCAAGTATACAGCGGGTAAAGGAGGTGATACGTTTTCAGGCAAATATACCAATGATCGGAGCTTCCGGAGCTATTTTTGGAATTCTCTTTGCCTTTGGATTTTTATTCCCCAATACGGAACTATTTCTGTTATTTCCGCCTATACCCATCAAAGCTAAATACCTTGTAACCTTCTATGCTTTATACGAGTTATATGCAGGCATACAGCGGACTCCGGGAGATAATGTCGCCCACTGGGCCCATTTAGGTGGTATGTTAATTGCTTTTATTCTTTTAAAGATATGGCAGGACAATAAGAGAAACTTTTATTAAGTATCATGGCAGGAATTTTTGATGAATTAAGACAAAATTTTAAAAGGCCCAATAATGCGCTTAACCAGCTGATTATAATTAATGCAGTTGTTTTTGTGGGTTTGGGTTTGCTCAATGTTATCACAGCATTTACCGATTCGCAACATATATATGCTATTGTTGATGCACAATTTACTATTCCACCCGATATGGGAAGGTTTATATATCGACCATGGACATTAATTACCTATGCTTTTTCGCATGCAGGGTTTTTTCATATACTTTTTAATATGCTCGCCTTATATTGGTTTGGAATGCTGATTTCTCAGTATCTGGGAAGTGCCAAACTGGTGAATTTGTATGTGCTGGGGGCACTGGCAGGTGCAATAATATTTATCTTAGCTTATAATTTAATTCCAATATTAGCTGAAAGAGACTCACAAGGCATGGTAGGTGCTTCCGCAGCAGTTTTTGCAATTGCTACTGCAGCTGCAACACTTTTGCCAGATTACCGCTTTCATTTAATATTTCTAGGGCCTGTAAAAATTAAATATATAGTGGCGGTTTATATAGTGATGTCTATTTTAGGCTCTGCAGGGGCAAATGCGGGAGGTAATATTGCCCATTTAGGCGGTGCAGGAATGGGGTTTCTTTATGTAAAAGGCTTACAGGCTGGTACTGATTTTGGTTTGTGGATTCAGAGATTTTTGGAAGGAGTTACTAATCTGTTTAAATCGAAGCCGAAAATTAGAGTAACTCACAGAAGCGATAAAAGCTCTTCCGCTAAACGTTCAACTAAAAGCAACGACACAAAATCAGGCGATGTTGCTCAGGAAGAAATAGATAGGATATTAGATAAAATTTCAGAGAAAGGGTATGAAAGCTTAAGCAGAGATGAAAAGCAAAAGCTTTTTAATGCGAGTAAAAAATAATAATTCAGTGTCGTTTAGTTTAGACAAACATTCTTCTCCATTGGAGAAGAATGGAAGGTTGAGGTTTGATTTTAAAGCTTAACTTAACGACATTGAAATATAAATAGTAATTAAGTCAATTACGGATTGGTGAATTTGTAAATGAGTCTTAACAATATAGGCTCTAGATTTAAACTCACTTTTTGTGTATTTTAGAAAAAATCCAACAGGTGACGCTTGGTGGAATTAAAAATCTTAAGAATTAAATTGCATAAATATTTCTAAACCTAATGTACAAAAACTCTTAGGTTTTCGGTGAGACCATTATGATATATTCTGAGGATGTACATGCCTTCTGTTAAATCCCCTAATTCTATTTTAGAACTTTGCGGATCATAATCTAAACTGCTATATAAATTAAGACCAGATGCATCAAATAAGCTTACCTTATCTAATTTTCCTGCAAATTCTTTTGGTAAAACAATCTTAACAGCTGATATTTTGCTTGTTGGGTTGGGGTAGGCTATAACTTGATTGCTAAATGTGTTTTTAATTTCAATTGCATCAAAATATTCAAAACTATTATTAATATCCACGGCTTTTAATCGGTATCGAATAATTCCAAAAGGAATAGAGTAGTCTACAAAATCATAATAAACATCAGTCAGACTATTGCCTTGGCCTTCAATCACTCCAATTACCTCAAATGATTTTTCATTAATAGACCTTTCAAGCTCAAAATGAGAGAAGTTCTCTTCTTTGGCCGTAATCCATTTTAATTGAGTTGAGTTTCTTGCAAGTTCACCTTCAAAGCTTTTAAGTTCAATTGGAAGAAAATCATAGATGTTTTGAATATCAGGTGGAATAGGGCCATCTGTATTTGTTGGGTCATCACTAGTTCCATTAACATAAAAATTACTATTTGCGCCTGTATTTAAATCGCCAAAACCATTTTCAACATAATTACCTGATACTGCGATAATACCATCATTTGTAAAATCGCCAATTATAATAAAGGATCCTTCATTTACCAAATTTCCGTTTATATATAAATAGCCTCCTTCCTCAACAATTAATTGAGATGTTGCACTTACATTAAGATTTCCATCAACAACTAACGAATCATCCGTATTTATAGTAAGTACAGAGAAAAAATTTAAATCTAAATCATCTATTCTTAAAACACTTCCGTCAATTTCTATATCGTCAGCATAGGTAAGTGCTCCAGGTGAAGTCCTCTCTGACCATCCCGCATCATTATCCCAGTCAATAAACTGTTCACTTAATGATGTGTTTTGTGAAAAAATGTCTAGATGAATGAAAAATAATAATGTTAAAGCTGAGTAAAATATCTTTTTCATGGTTATTTACTTTGATAAATAAAGGTAAAAATATATTCGAGAAATATACTAATTAACTATGTAAATTACATATGAAATAATTGGGTGTAACGTGATTTCAGGACGATTTATCCAATAAAAAGCACCTCTATTGAATAGAGGCACGCTTTTATCTTGTAAAAAATGTTGTTTAAACCTTTAAACATTACTTAGTTTATTAAATTATAAAAATAGGTCTGAATCACCCACCAAGGTTCAATTTCTGTTGATTTCAGATGCATTATTTAAAGAATAATAATTGTGATTTAGTAATGTGGGATATAATTGGAATTAATTATTTCCATTTAAATCTGTCCAATTACATACATTTTCTCCATGCTAGGATTTTTGCTACCGCCTCTGGGTTCAAGTGTAACTGCAAATGCTGATGCATTATTGATACTTTTCATTTTAAGCAATGAAGTCATATCTCCAGCTACATCAAATACACCCATGTCAACTGGTTTGCCATTAACTATTGCCCATAATTGATATTGTTGGGCTATTTCATTGGAAGGCATTTTCTTAGCATTTAAATATACTTCGTTGGTGTTTTTATTCCAGTGAACCATCGCTTGAGCATCAGGTGATAACTCTAAACCTTCTAACGGCACGTTTTCAATCCCTGGCTGACGTAAAACCTCCATATTGCTTGCGTATTGCCCGGCTTGGTTTTTAACAATATTATATTGTTGAGCCAAGGTCTCATTTTGAGCGTATAGCTCTGATAATCTTTGTTCCGATTCCACCCATTGCCCCCTGTAATACATGGATAACACAATACCTAGTATAGCGATGATGCTTGCTGCAGCGCTTAGATAAGGATAAAAAGAACGTGTATTATCTTTAGGTAAACCCGTTGATTTATTTTCAGTAAGGTTTTCTGAGGAGTCACTTTTTGGGTTTTCTTCTAATTTGATACCTAAATCATCAAACAATTTATTTTTTGATGATGGTGGAGGTGTTATGCTGCCTTTCTGCCCCAAAGCGAATAAAGTTTCTTCGGTTTCTTCTATTGCTGTCCGAACCTCAGGATGTTTTTCAGCTAAAATCTGAACTTCTATACTTTCCTGCTCGGTAAGCTGGTCTAAAACATAGGCTTCTATAATGCCTGACGATATGTAGTTTTCAATATTCACAATAACAATGCTCTTAATTCACGCATAGCTGTCCTCGCTCTGGTTTTTACTGTTCCTAAAGGGATATTAAATTCTTCAGCAATTTCAGTTTGTGTATAGCCTTTAAAGTACATTTGATCAATGATGAACTTCAGTTCTTCCGGTAGCTTATCCAACACTTTTTCAAGGCCAATACCATCAGTTGAAAGTGTATGCGAATTCGCATAATCAATTACATGTACGTTGTCTGAAACTAAATCGGTTTTAAATGTTTGTTTTATTTCTTTAGACCTAATTTTATCTATGGAAGCATTTCGGCTAATATTAACCAGCCAGGTGTAAAGGCGGCCTTTATCTGAATTAAATGCAGAAAAATTATTCCACACCTTCATGAAAATATCATTGAGTACTTCCTGAGCTACTTCTTCAGATTTTACAATACGGATAATTACTCCATATAAAGCACCGCTATAGTTATCATATAAGTATTCAAGGGCAGAAGGCTTTTTTGCCTGCAGCTCTTTTATTAATACTTCTTCCGATATTTTAAGTGTGGTGCTAATTTTTTTTAGTTGTTATTCCGGTGGTAAATAAAATCATATATACCCAAATAAAAAAAAGCTGTTGAGAAAATTCAGTAGAATATCTTCAACAGCTTTTAAAATAAAAATTATTTATAAATGTATTACCTCGTCATAAGCTGCGGCTGCAGCTTCCATAATAGCCTCACTCATAGTTGGGTGAGGATGTACTGTTTTAATTAATTCGTGTCCTGTTGTTTCCAGTTTTCTGATGGCAACAATTTCAGCAATCATTTCAGTAACATTGGCACCGATCATATGGGCTCCTAATAATTCGCCATACTTGGCATCAAAAACCAATTTCACAAAACCATCTTTCGCGCCGGCGGCACTTGCTTTCCCTGAAGCAGAGAACGGAAATTTACCTACTTTAATATCATAACCGGCTTCCTTAGCCGCTTTTTCGGTATATCCTACAGAGGCAATTTCAGGGCTGCAATAAGTACAACCCGGTATGTTGCCATAGTCCAATGGCTGAGGATTTTCACCTGCAATGTTCTCCACACAAATAATACCTTCTGCAGATGCAACGTGGGCTAAAGCTGGTCCGTGTACGATGTCACCAATGGCATAAACACCATCAACATTAGTTTTGTAGAAATCATCTACCAATACTTTTCCTTTTTCTGTTGCAACACCAACATCTTCCAAGCCAATTCCTTCCAGATTGGTGGCAACACCTACTGCAGATAATACAATTTCACACTCTAATTGCTCTTCACCTTTAGCAGTTTTTACAGTTACCTTACAGTTTTTACCTTTAGTGTCCACTTCAGTAACCTGAGAACTGGTCATGATTTTGATGCCAGCTTTTTTAAAGTTTTTCTCTAAAGCTTTGGATACTTCTTCGTCCTCTACCGGTACTACTTTGTCGAGAAATTCCACTATAGTTACGTCTGTGCCTATAGAATTGTATAAATAAGCAAATTCAACACCTATTGCTCCTGAACCTACAATAACCATAGATTTAGGTTGCTTCTCTAAGGACATAGCTTTTCTGTAGCCAATGATTTTTTTATTGTCGATTTTCAGGTTAGGCAATTCTTTCGCTCTACCACCCGTTGCTATAATGATGCTATCGGCGCTGTATTCAGTTTTCTTGCCTTCACTTTCTACTTCTACTTTCTTTCCGGTCTTTAATTTACCAAAGCCCATGATCACATCGATCTTGTTCTTTTTCATCAGGAACTGAACACCTTTACTCATGCCATTGGCTACATCACGGCTTCTTTTAATCATTCCTGGGAAATCCACAGAAGCTTCTTTTACATCAATTCCGTAATCTTTCGCATGGTTGATGTATTCAAATACATTGGCACTTTTTAGTAATGCTTTTGTAGGTATACATCCCCAGTTAAGGCAAATTCCACCTAAACTTTC
>JBEPWY010000065.1:0-12864 GCA_041642185.1 Marivirga sp. | reverse complement strand
ATCAACACAGGCTCATCTATCTGGTCAATCGATTGCTCTACCAATGTGTGGGTAGATGAAATTATCAACAGATTTTCACGGATGCTCAGATAATAGGTGGTAGGGGAATCGTCGAAGGCAAATTCTATAATTTCCTGCCCATGGTATGTGCGGGAAAATACCTTATGAATATCGTCTCTTAAATCTTTAATATAATCTTTGATGAACTCGAACTGTGCTGATCGCTGCAAATCAATGGTATATAAAAAATCATAGTCATTAGGCCTGGTTTGATGAACAGAAATGACCATTGGTCTGCCGATAACCAATTCCCATAAAGTCGGATTACTTTCCATTTCTAAATTGATGCTATCAATATCATTTCCGAGCTCTGAAAAGTAAGGGTTGGTTTTCAGGTAATTCCATATTTTGTTGCTAGTAATGTCGGACCACTGCTCAAAAGGCTCCTCTAAATGAAAGATCATGCTGGCATCTGCGGGCACGGTCATAAGAGGGTTGTTCTTTTTTATAGATGTAAATTGAAAAAAATAAAGTAAAGCCGCTGCTGTCAAAACGACCAAAATGGAGATTCCTATGAGGATTTTTTTCATGAAGTGTGTAGATCAAAAAATGATAGCTAAAATTTAATAAATTTTTACCTCTATTGAAACTTTACGTCTTCAATTTGATTATTAAGTTTATTTTACGACAGGATTAACCCATAAATGGCTGAACCAATGCCATTTCCCATCTTTATCAGGCACTGTAATAGTGTACAATGTTCTTCTCTTTTTATTAATAGGCGATTTAGGACTTGCCTGTAACGTAACAGTACCTCCATCTATAGATTGCTTGATTTCGCATTCAGTACCCTGAATAAAGCATTGTAATTGACTCAATTGTAGGTTTCCTTTCCTAAATTTTATATCTAAAGTTGGAGTATTCATCGTATTACCTACTAAGGGGGAAGTAGGTTTTTTTTCCATCACCTTCAAAGCATTCATTAGTGCTTTGCTTTTGAATTTATCTATATCAGAATACAATTCCGACATAGGAAAACGAGGACACTGCATTAAATCAGTACCTGAATAAATAACCCCTGAATTTTGAGCTGCAGCGCCTTTAAAGCCTAATTTTTCAACTATGTCCGTCATTTTCAAATCAAATTCGCCAAAAGGATAAGCAAATACCTCTGGAGTAAAGCCCAAGTGCTTTTCAATTATTTCCTGTGTTTGCAGGATTTCATTTTTAAAATTCACATAACGTTGCTCTTCAGGCTTATTGAGAAAATATGCATGTGAATGAGTATGATTTCCAATTTCTATACCTTGATTCACTGCATCTTTAACAGATTTCCAATCCATATAATCAGCATCACCCACAGTTTCAGTATTAATAAATAATGTAGCAGGAAAATCATATTGCTTTAACAGTGGTAATCCATTCTCATAGAAGCTTTTATACCCATCGTCAATCGTAATTACAGCTGTTTTTTGATTCGGCTCATCAGATTGAAGATAGCTTATAGCTTCTGAAAAAGTTAATACCTGAAAATCATTGCTTTTAAGGTATTGCAGATGTGCTTTGAAATCTTCTAAAGAAACGTTGGTGGAAGGATAACGACCATCACCAAAGCGATGATATATAAAGGAAATTACTTCTTTATCATTATCAAATGAAACAATTCGCGCTTGTTTTTCTGATTTTGCCTGACAAGCAACCAATAATAAAAGTAAATAAATTAAATTTGTCATGCTGAATGGCTTATTCTTCCTCAATAAACCATGGATCCAATTGAAAATTGTCATATTTAGTTAATTGATTTTGCCTTATGATAGTTTCTAATTGAAATACGTAAGCCATCCCTCTTTCAGAATAGTATTTCAAATGAGGCAGCAATTCATTAATATTTTCAGTTTGTATTTTGGCTTCTCTGAATAAGCGGTACGGCTTAGCCCTACCTAATGTGACAAAATAATCTTCAATAGATTGAGAGACATCCTCATATTTCCTTAAAAACACACCATTTTCATTGGCTGCAATTTTAGGTTCATCGGCTTTATAGGCCCAAATTCCAAATAGATTATTCGCATCTCTAAAAAATCTTGAAGAACCCCAGCCACTTTCCACTGCCGCCTGTGCCAGCGTAATACTGTTGGGATGCGTTTCCATTCTATTAACAAGGTTCTCAATGTCCTTAGCCTTAAATTTTCTCATTTGTTGCTGGTAAAAAGTAGAATCTTCAGTTGACCATTCTTCCTTATCTGTCAAAGTATAGATTCTTCGCTGATCTTCAGCCAAATTATATTTAGCGATAAGTATACCTGGCAAAATAGTAGCAATAAACTTTTCCTTTGCCTCCTCTATGCTTAAATTTTGGAAAGAGGGGATGTTTTGATACACAACGGGTTTAACAAGAGAATCATGTAAATTAATTATCTGCCTAGTATTAGAAAGGTTAATAGTTTCTGTTTTAAGTACTTTTTTACCTTCCTTACAGGCACTAAAAATAAGTGCAATAATGCAATAAAATAATAAATTTTTCATTCCGGCAATTATAACGGAATATTCATTAAAATTGATATAAAACTGTTAAGATTTAATCTTATTAAGAACGTTTTTCTAAAAATTGGTTTACCCATTTTATAGATTTATGCCCTTTTGGGGTTAAAGTTAGTGGGTATTTTACGGATTAAGCCACAGAAACTTTTAAGAATTAATTCACATTAATTTAAACCTAATTGGAACAATTTTCCTACTCCGAACTGCTCTACCTCTTTGCCTGCCTGGGTTCCATTTCGGTGAGTTTTCGAGTACTTTTATCGCCAACTCATCGCAACCCCCACCAATTCCTTTAACTGCTTGTACATCAGTAATTGAGCCATCCTTTTCTATTACAAACTGTATATAAACAATGCCTTGTATATTCATTCGTTCAGCCTGTAGTGGATAATTGTCTTTTAATTGTGAAGATACGTATTCATAAAATGCTGACTCACCACCTACCGGCTCAGCCTGCACTTCGACAACACTAAAGATTTCATCTACTTTCTCTTCTTCTGGTTCATCCATTAAAGGTTCCTGATAATCCGTTTGCTTGATACTCGTAGTTTCAGTCATTTCCAGATCTATATTCAAGTCAATATCCTCAATAATAATCTCTTCATTAGATACCTCTACAATTTCCGGTAATTGTATGGCTGGCGGAGGAGGAGGTGGTTGAGTGGTAAGGGGAATATCCATTACTTCTTGAATATTTTCTTCCACAGTACCGAGATCAGCTATTTCCGTGTTATCATATACTTTGTACTGAAAAATTGCGAAAACCATTGAAATTGAAATAACTAATCCGAGATTGAAAAATAAATTTGTCAATCGGTATACATCTACTTGGGGATTTTTCTTGAGTTCCATGATTATATCAATTTAGACTTCAAAAAGCATCGAATATTCGATGCTTTTTATTAATTACGGAATCTCTTCTAAATATTTCAGGATTTCATGATATAAATCGCCCTTTATTGCATTTAAATGGATCAATCATGTTTTTTAGTGACATATGTCATTAAATGATTAAAGTTCCTTCAAAAAATTTAAAGTCTTCAAAAAAACAAGCCGATGAAAAGGATTATTTTACCTATCGATTTTACCGAAATAAGTAAAACTGGAGTGGAGCATGCCATAGAAGTGGAACTCAAAAATGAAAGTTCCCATATTCTTGTTCGCATACTTTCTTATTAACAGAGAAAGGTGAACGCATCCAAATGCTGTAGAAAAGCAAAAGGCCGCCTTTATGAATATCGTCACTTAAGTCTTCAATATAGTTATTCACGAAATCGAATTGAGCGGCACCCTGTAAATCTATGGTATATAGAAAATTGTAGTCATTGGGTCTGGTTTGATGCACTGATATAACTATGGGTCTGCCAATAACCAATTCCCATAGTGTGGGATTGTTTTCCATCTTTGTATTAATGCTGTCAATGTCATTGCTGAGCACTAAAAAGCAGGGAATGGTTTTAAGGTAATTTCAGATTTTATTGTTGGAGATGTCAGACCACTGTTCAAAAGGCTTTTCCAAGTGAAAAATCATGCTTGCATCTGAAGGCATAGCCATGAGGGGTTGTTCTTTTTTACAGATTTAATTGAAAAAGATAAAGTGAAGCCGCTGCCGTCAGAATGACCAAAATGGGGATTCCTATAAGGATTTTTTTTCAAATATGTAGATCAAAAAATGACAACTAAATTTAATAATGTTTTACGTCTATTTAAACTTTAGAAGAGTTTTTAATTTCTTTTTGTTGAGTAAAAGCGAGTAAATAACCACTGAGGAGCCAAGAGGTTTTATTCGGAATTATATGAGTTTAACCAAGGCTTCAGACGGTTTTATGTATTGTCAAAATACCGCCAGAAGTCTGTTGTATTACTTTTCACTGTGTAGGCTTAGCGTAATCTGTGGCTTACATTGCCATTTTCAATAGTCGAGGTTAATAAATGTAAGTCACAGATTTTGTGGATCGGGGTAATAGTTATAAAAACACTTATGCCTTCTTCACAAATTCAGATTTCAATCCCATTGAGCCAAAGCCTTCAATTTTACAATCGATATTATGCTCTCCTTCTGTTAATCTTATGTTTTTAACTTTTGTGCCGGCTTTTACCGGTTGTGGTGCACCTTTCACGGGTAAATTTTTCATTACAACAACTGAATCCCCATTCTGCAACTGATTGCCATTAGCATCTTTTACAATCAGTCCGGCTTCTTCAACTTCCACTTCATCAGGATTCCATTCATGATTGCATTCAGGGCACATCATTAATACTCCTGTAGAATAAGCATACTCTGAAGCACATTTCGGACAAGACTGGTTTTCGGACATCTCAACTTTAGATTATTGATTTCAGACAAATATAGCAATTTTATTCTTCCCTTTTGTGATTAGCTTAATCGTCAGCCACCCAAATGCTGTGGAAGCCCAGTAGCAAATTATGAGGCAATTCTGCTGTAAATATATGATCCAGATCTTTGGCTGCATATCCATGTATTTCAGTAATTTGCTTATCTCCATTGTACATAGGCAATATTAAAATACCATCATCTTCCTTGCCGGATCGCGGTACAAAAAATGGCTCACCTGGCAAATATCCTTTTAATGATTTGTATTTAGACTTAGAAGGATCCTTAAGGTTCAGTTTGATTAAACCATCTAAAAGGGCAGGAATATTGTTGTTGTTTAAAGGCGCAGCCACTCCCCATGCATAAGTGTAATTTTTACCCCGAAAATTAGGGTGTTGGGCAGGGAATTCCATCCCATATTCTACTATGATTTCTTTTTTGACCTCTTTGCTTTCTAAATTGAGCCTAAAACGGGTAGGTATGAAAGGTTCTGCCTCTTCAATATCTCCACTAAGAAATTCAGTCATTGCTTCGGCTCCTGGCCATTCTCTTAACATCAGCCCATCTACTATTATTTCATTAGCCGATTTATAACCGTTAATAAAGTGAAATATAAAGGAAGATTCTGTTTCCAAATGAACAGGTTTATAATCCGGGTCCAAAACAAGAATACGAATTTTAGCATCAGGATCTGTTTTCATAGATGCCGCCGGACTTGAGAGTCCCAAAAATGTTTTGAATACATCAAACTGTACAGGTGTTAGAAAAAAAATCTTATAACCTTCTTCTGTCAGTATAAAATCATGCGTAAAGTTAAGATTGTCTAAAGGAGTAATATGGGCAATCTTTGCTTTTCCTGAAGATGTTATCTCATAATGTAATAATCTGTTTTTAGTTCCTGCTGCTGTTCCAAAATTATAGAGAGTACGGTTGTAACTTATCTTCGGGTGTGAACTAAAAGGTAGTTCAGGTGACATTTTTTTATCTATAAAAGAAAAATCATTCCTCAACACTTCATCATAATCATATCTACCTATAGTCTCAAGTGTCTTAGGATCAATTAAATGTGGTAATCCGCCTTCCCAGAGTGCCAGCAGCTTTCCTGCATGGTATACTATACTGGTATTAGCAACATTCTTAAAATGCATATCCAGGAAATTGTTCTTAATTCCTCCGGGCTTATTAGTTCCAAATCCCCTGTATAAAAACTTTCCCTTTTCCTTTTCTTTTTGCCATTCCTGAGTGCGTACATAGCGGTTGCTATACATTACTTCGCCTTCAGAAAAGCGGAATGCAGTTATCATTCCGTCCCCGTCAAAAATATGCTGGTATTTCACCCCAAAATGTTCCATTCTACCAGGACCATTATGGTAAAGCGTGCCTTTTAAATCTGCCGGGATTTCACCCTTGGTTACGTTGAGCTTAAGATCTGAATGTTCCTCTTCCACACAGCGGCCATTTGAAAAGTATTCCTCTACTATCTTCATACTTTTTTTAACTCATAGCTGGTCGGTAGGTTTAAACAAGAGTTACATTTATAGAAGTTTATTGAAAAGAAAACTAGAGTGTAGTAGTGTAGATTACAGTTTTAAATAGTCCACTAATCACTCCTCAATAGCCTTCGCCTCCGCCACCAACAACTCATTGCTATCCTGCAGACCGGCGTCAATAAAGGCGTCAATGGCTTCATTGCGTTCCAACCCGCCTTTTAATAATACACCCAGCGCTATCATTACACCAATACGAGTGCCAACTTTCTTAGCTGCTGTACCGAAAAGCGGTTCCAGCTCTTCATAAGTCACCTCTTCTGCTAATTTAGCAATATTCGCCCTGGCAGTTTCTAATTTATCTCCCGACAAATTAGTATATTTTTTACTGATTTTCTGAATCTCGTTAATGGCACTTCTTTGCCCTTGTGGCTGACCCTGAGCTTGAGCGGCAGGTTTATTCTGCTGATCTTGTTTAGGTTGTTGTTTAGCCCATGAATCTTTTAAGCCTACCGTTTTATTAAAAATCAACTGACCAGCTGTAGCTTCTTTGTCTAAAGTAAAATAACCCAAACGCTGAAACTGGAACTTATCATCTAATTTAGCTTCTTGTAAAAATGGCTCTACATAAGCATTTTTGATTATTTTCAAGGATTCAGGATTAACGAACTCCATAAAATTCCTATCCGCATAACTATCAGGTGCCTCATCAAAAAATAATCTATCATATTCCCTTATTTCTGCTTTCACGGCATGCTGAATAGAAACCCAATGTAAAGTGCCTTTCACTTTTCTCGCGCTTGCCTCTGTTCCACTACCTGATCTGGAATCCAGATCGCAGCTGCAATGAATTTCGATAATGTTACCGGCATCATCTTTCACCACAGATTCTCCTTTAATGATATAGGCATTCTTCAAACGCACTTCTTTCCCAAGTGATAACCTGAAAAACTTATTGCCTGCAGATTCCTTAAAATCTTCTTTTTCAATATATAATTCCCTGGAGAACGGTACTTCATGCGTACCTGAATTTTCTATCTCAGGATTATTCTCCGCAATCAACATTTCCGTTTTTCCTTCCGGATAATTCGTAATCACCAACTTTACAGGGTCTAATACACCCATCACACGGGTAGCGTTCTTGTTTAAATCTTCCCGGATGCAGAATTCCAATAAAGATACATCGGTCACACTATCACGTTTGGTAATGCCCGACACCTCACTAAATTTTCTGATCGATTCAGGCGTATAACCTCTACGCCTCAAACCTGAAATGGTAGGCATTCGAGGATCATCCCAGCCGGAAACGGTTTTTGATTGTACCAATTCTAATAATTTACGCTTACTCATCACCGTATAGCTCAAGTTACGTCTGGCAAATTCTCGCTGTTTAGGTCGTGTTTTGTTTTTATCAGCTATCTGATCCAAAAACCAGTCATATAATTCACGGTGAGATTTAAACTCCAACGTACAAATAGAGTGGGAAATAGACTCTAAATAATCGGATTGGCCATGCGTAAAATCGTACATTGGATAAATGCACCAATCGTTGCCAGTTCTGTGATGTGCTTTTTTAACAATTCGGTACAATAAGGGATCTCGCATGAGCATATTTGGAGAAGCCATATCAATTTTAGCACGTAAAATATGGGTGCCCGGCTCAAATTCACCAGCTTTCATTCTTTCGAATAAATCCAGGTTTTCTTCTACGCTCTGATTACGGTGCGGACTTTCTACTCCCGGAGTAGTAGGCGTACCTTTTTGTTCTGCCATATCTGCAGCAGATTGTTTATCTACATAAGCTTTACCATCTTTAATCAGCTCAACGGCCCAATCGTACAATTGCTGAAAATAATCAGAAGAATAGCATTCAGTAGCCCAATTGAAGCCCAGCCATTCAATGTCTCTTTTAATAGCATCCACATATTCCTGCTCTTCTTTGGTAGGGTTGGTATCGTCAAAGCGTAGGTTTACAGGTGCATTATATCTTTCACCTAATCCAAAATTAAGGCAAATAGAAGCCGCATGACCAATGTGCAAATAACCGTTGGGTTCCGGGGGGAAACGAAAACGAAGCTTATCTTTTGACAAGCCAGCTGCTAAATCTTGTTCAATGATTTGCTCTATAAAATTAAGTGATTCTGATCCTTCCTTCATGATGATTATATTGAAATGCAAAATTACGCGAAATGCATTCAATTACAATAGGGGGTAAGGGTATTTATAACATAGATCTTATATTAGTTGAGCATAACCCAAGGTTTTTTTTTAGATAATTATTTCATGTGTATATAATTGTTTTTTTATGTCACATGGAATTCCCATAAATATATTCATCCCTCGGTTGGTATATTAGGGATTCTCTATTTATGCTCATTTCATGTGTATATAATTGATTTTAAGTTGTCACAACTTGTGCCGCCCAAGCGGTATGGAATAGTTCAGCTGCCAGCAAACTTTAAACCGTCACTTTTCACTATTAAATATTCATTTCGGTTGGTATGCTGCGTTTATGACTATTTCATGTTAATATTAGGTTGAACTTATATTTTAAGTCTTATTAAATTTTACGAAAAATGTTAGCGCGGAACACTCTTACTTTAATAAATATTTATTAACCTGAGTTCGATTGTGATAAAATGTCGTCCCCGCTGTGGCGGGGCAGGCTATGCCGGAAAATTAAAAACTTACTTTTCCAAAAGTCTTAATTTATCCTGCCTGTGCCGACCAATCGGCATATCTCATGTTGAAATATTAATGAGATCACGGATAATTTTCTTTTTTTGAAAATTTAAAAAGAAAATTTCCCTGCCCCTTTTGTTGAAAGGGAGAGATCACATACAGATTAACTCTCAGTAGTAAATTATCTAATCAAAACTTCCTTTCGTTTCGGCGCATCATCCATATTTATACTTACTTTTGAGAACTATGCCAGATTACGATTTCGATATCATCATTGTTGGAGCAGGTCCTGCCGGTTGTGCCTGTGCTTACCAGCTGAGGGATACTAAGCTAGAAATTGCTTTGGTAGACAAATCCGTTTTCCCCAGGGATAAAATCTGTGGTGATGCTTTAAGCGCGGATGTTGTGAATCAGTTTTATAGAATGGATGAAAAGCTGGCCCAGGAGTTTGAGCAGTTTTCTGAAAAAATGGATTCGCATGGTGTTCGGTTTTATGCCCCAAATGGGAGTTTGTTAAATGTAGATTTTACCAACCCCAATAATGGTAAAGCAGCTGGCTATATTTCCAAACGAGTTGATTTTGATGCCTTTCTTTTTAAGCAAGTCGAGAAACAATCTAACCTCACCATTTTTACCGGGGAAAAGGTTGAGGATCTACAAACTGGGCAGGAGGAAGTACAGGTTAAAATAGGGAACAAACTACTGAAAGCTAAAATGGTAATCGGGGCGGATGGCGCTCATTCTATAGTCAATAAAAAACTAGGCCAAATAAAAGTCGAAAAAGACCATTATTGTGCCGGTTTAAGGCAGTATTATGAAGGTGTGGAATGTTTTCACCCTAAAAACCACATCGAACTGCATTTTTATGATGATGTACTTCCGGGTTACTTCTGGATTTTCCCTTTGCCCAATGGGCAGGCCAATGTGGGTTTGGGCATGCTTTCAAGTGAGGTAAGTAAACGAAAAATCGACCTTAAAATGAAGCTGGATGAGTTGATCAAGACCCACCCGAATATAAAATCCCGCTTTAAAAATGCCTGGCCGATAGAAAATATCCGAGGTTTTGGATTACCTATAGGTTCAAAAAAAAGGCCGCTTTCAGGCAACCGATTTCTGTTATTGGGCGATGCAGCGAGTTTAATAGACCCATTCACCGGAGAAGGCATAGGAAACGCTTTAAGGAGCGGTAGAATTGCCGCAGATTATCTCGTTAAAGCGTTTGATAATCAAATATTTGACGCCAAATCCAATAAAAAGTATGATCAAATCATTTACCATAAAATGTGGCATGAATTGCGTGTGAGCCGATCTTTGCAAAAGCTATTAAAGTATCCACGTTTGTTTAACTTCATTATCAAAAAGGCTAATAATAATTCGTCGGTAAGAACATTGCTCAGTTCCATGCTAACGGATATTGATTTAAAAAAAGAGCTGTTAAAGCCGGGTTTTTATATGAAATTGTTTTTTAGGTAAATTGCCTGCTAGGGTTCCCCAATGGAGGCACGTTGCAAACGTCAGACATTTAAACTCCACTACCTAAACCTAAATATGTCTGACCTCTTTGAGGGACCGGCATTAATGCATAATTTGCCGATCAATAATATAAATCATTTACCATTTAATATGTTTGACGGTTCATCATTCCCTCAACCGCTTGAGGAAGACATTTTTGAGCTTTGGCTGGAAAAAGGCAGAGAGAGTAAAATTGGCTACCATTACTTATTGGTAGTTTGGGATGCTTTTGATGAAGTCTATCTTCCAGTTTATGCAGAAAAACGTGAAACCATGCATGAATATGAACCTTACCAAAGCTCCACTGGAAGGGAATCATTGGTGGCTGCTTATAATTTATATTCTGAGTCGCGAGTTGGGTGAAAAAGTAAAAAGTATCTCTTGACTATGAAAAACCTTCCTTCAAATTTTGCTTATAATTTTTACCAATAGGGATTTCCATTCCATTTTTGAGCCTGATACGGTTTCCTTCGAAATAATCTATCAATTCTTTGTTGACTATGAACGACCTATGAGTTCTTATAAAATTATCACTAACCAGTTGGTTTTCAAAACTGCTTAATGTTCGTGGCGTTAAGTGATAATTTGCTTCCAACCATACTTTTACATAGTTTCCAAAGCTTTCTAAATAATAAATTTGCTTTCTTTCAATCTGTAAATGGCGTTTGTCCTCCTTTATTAGAATATGTTGAGCGGTCTCACTAATAATTGTTTGTTCTACTTGTTGAAGTGTATTTTGAACTCCTGCTTTTAATTGGTACTGCTCATATACTTTATTCACAGCTTTTAAGAACCTATCAAAGCGAAATGGCTTTAGTAGGTAATCTGATACATCTAATTCAAAGCTCTCAAGCGCATAGTTTTCATAGGCCGAGGTAATAATCACAAATGGTTTATGGGTGAGAGTTTTAAGAAATTCATTTCCCTTTAATTTCGGCATTTGAACGTCTAAGAAAAGTAAATCAACCTTATGCTTATTGATAAAGCTATATGCCTCTGTGGCCATATGACAATGACCTACAATATCTAAAAATGGAATATCTTCTGTATAGCTATTAATTACTTCATGCGCCAATGGTTCATCATCAATTACCAATGCTTTTAACTTCATTTTAAGGCTAATTTAAGATTTGCAGTGAAAGTATTATCTTCATTTACTAAAGACAACTCATGACAGTCCGGGTACAAAATCTGTAACCTTCTCTTCAAGTTATTTAATCCAATACCTTCTGTATCTCCAATATTCTCATATGAATTGATGCATTTGAAATACATTTGATGTCCATCACTTTTGATTTCAATATGCAACTTTGATTTTTGTTCTGAAGGCTCTATCCCATGTTTAAATGCATTCTCTACCAAAATAATTAACATAAGTGGAGAAATATGAAGATCGGGAGACTTCAGTTCTTTCGTAAATAATAAATCAATTGTTTTATGTATTCTTAATTGTTGTAAATTGATATAGTCTTCAATGTATTTCACTTCCTCATTTAAGGGTACTGAGGCTTCTTTTCCTTTGTATATAACGTATCGCATCAATTCCGATAATTGCATAATTACTTCTGGCGTTTTACTGGATTTGGTGAGGCTTAAAGCATATAAATTATTTAAAGTGTTGAAGAAAAAATGCGGATTGATTTGTTGTTTCAATAGGTCAAGCTCTGTTTTGATTTGCTGTTTTTCCAGATTTACAATATTGTTATTCTGTTTAAACCATTCTATTGCTAAGGTGACAGGCAAACTTATAATTATGATGCCAAATGCAACTGCACTGTTTTTTGGATCTAGCACATCATAATTTTCACTAGGTAATAGTACTGGAATTTCTTGATGGAGTGGGAAATTATAAATAATAAATCCTATTAAAGGATAAAAGATAAAAATAGTGCCTAGGGCGCCCATTATATAGTATAAAATACCACGTTGGCGTAATAGTTTGGGGATAAGAAAATGGGCATTGGCATAGTAAAAAAAGTAGCCCGCTATATATGTAAGGAAAAGCTGTAACCATATGGCCAAGAAAAGTGGAAAGTATCGAATAACCAATTTGAAATCTGTGGTAACTGATATGGTTTGATGACTGAAAAAATCTTCCTTATTGGATACAATCATCGAAGCAATCAATCCTGCTATAAGAAATAAAATAATGATAAAGGCTTTATCTAAGCTTACTTTTCTAATTAAATTAAACCATTTTATTTTGCTTTTAGCGTATTCAAAAAGCTTAATTCCTAATCCGATCAATACATAATAGAGACTAGTTAAAGCTAGAAGCTCCTCCTGAAAAGGAATTAAATTACCATT
>JBEPWY010000064.1:0-12912 GCA_041642185.1 Marivirga sp. | reverse complement strand
GTATAGTTGCGGCCGTAGCTGTGCGTGTTCAGGAGCCGGTTTTTGAATCTCAAACAAAAACTAAGCTGGGCTCTCAGAGTGTAGGGCCTGACGGGCCAACCATGCGGACTTTCATTAATGATTTTGTAAAAAAGGCGCTGGATGATTTTTTACATAAAAATCCTCAGACAGCTGAAGCTTTGCATAAACGAATCATGCAATCTGAGCGGGAACGCAAGGATATGGCGGGTGTTAAAAAACTTGCTAATGAAAGAGCCAAAAAAGCCAATCTGCACAATAAGAAATTAAGAGACTGCAGAATCCATTATGATACCAAACATGAAAATCGTGATAATACCATGATTTTCATTACTGAGGGGGATTCTGCTTCCGGTTCTATCACAAAATCACGTGATGTACAAACTCAGGCGGTTTTCAGTTTAAGGGGTAAACCACTTAATTGCTATGGTAAAACCAAAAAGCTGGTGTATGAAAATGAAGAATTTAACTTATTGCAGCATGCTTTAAACATTGAAGAAGGATTGGATGGCTTGCGTTACAGAAAAGTGATTATTGCAACTGATGCGGATGTGGATGGTATGCATATTCGTTTGTTGTTAATGACTTTCTTTTTGCAGTTTTTTCCTGATTTAGTACGTGATGGTCATTTATACATTCTTGATACTCCGCTATTTAGGGTAAGAAATAAGAAGGAAACTATTTATTGCTATACCGACGAGGAAAGAAGAAATGCTATTGCCAAATTGGGCAGTAAACCTGAAATTACCCGATTTAAGGGCTTGGGTGAGATTTCGCCTGATGAATTTGGTGCTTTTATTGGTGAATACATTAAGCTGGATCCAATCATTTTAAACAACCAGACTAAAATAAAAGATCTGTTGAGCTTTTATATGGGTACCAATACCATGGAAAGGCAATTATTTATTATAGATAAACTTAGAGTAGAAAAAGATTTGGAAGAGGTGATTGCAAGTACTTCTGAAGAAGCGGAAGCTACTGAAAAGGCATAAAATTGGTAAGCTTACATAATAATAAGTTTGTTGCCAGCAAAAAAATTGAATAAGATTAAAACTCATATCCTTTAAAGATAGAATGGAGGAAAATAACGATAATAACGAAAACGAAAATCAGCCAAGCGGTGAGGAAAAATCTAAAATCACTAATGTAATTCCTGTTTCAGGAATGTACGAGAATTGGTTTTTAGATTATGCTTCATATGTAATTCTGGAACGTGCGGTACCTGCAAATGAGGATGGCCTTAAGCCTGTTCAACGTAGGATCATGCATGCAATGAAAGAAATGGATGATGGTCGTTTTAATAAAGTAGCCAACATTATTGGCCAAACCATGCAGTATCACCCCCACGGTGATGCCTCTATTGGTGATGCCATTGTAAATTTAGGCCAAAAAGAAATTTTAATTGAAACGCAGGGAAACTGGGGCGATATCCGAACAGGAGATAGTTCCGCAGCGCCAAGATATATTGAGGCCCGTTTGTCAAAATTTGCACTGGATGTGGTATTTAATCCACAAACAACCAATTGGCAGCTCTCTTATGATGGACGTAAAAAAGAACCTGTAACACTTCCTGTTAAATTCCCTTTGCTATTGGCACAGGGTGTGGAAGGAATTGCCGTAGGTCTTTCAACCAAAATATTACCGCACAACTTTATTGAGTTAATCCATGGTTGTATTGACATCCTAAAAAATAAAAAAGTAGAAATCTTCCCTGATTTCCCGACAGGAGGGATGGCAGACTTTTCTGAATATACACAGGGTTTAAGAGGTAGTAAGGTACGTGTAAGAGCAAGGATTGAGGAAGGGGATAAGCGTGTTTTATTAATCAAAGATATACCATTTGGCACCACTACCACAGGCCTGATCGAATCCATCATTAAAGCCAATGATAAAGGGAAAATCAAGGTAAAAAAAGTGGTGGATAACACTGCCAAAGATGTTGAAATTGAAGTGCAGTTGGCTCCCGGCCAATCACCTGACATTACCATAGATGCTTTATATGCTTTTACTGATTGTGAAGTTTCCATATCTCCAAATGCGTGTATAATTATTGGGGATAAGCCTCTGTTTATGCCAGTAGATGAGATACTGAGAAGAAATGTGGCTGACACTGTTGACTTGCTTCAGGCAGAATTAGAAATCAGGAAGAGTGAATTGATGGAGAAGGTATTGTTCTCGTCTTTGGAAAAAATCTTTATAGAAAACAGAATTTATCGAGATATTGAAGAGTGCGAAACCTGGGAAGCTGTTTTACAAACTATTGATAAAGGTTTAGAGCCGTTTAAGCCCCAATTCTATCGTGAAATTATGCAGGATGATATCCTGAAATTAACGGAAATCAAAATCAAGCGTATTTCAAAGTTCGACAGTTTTAAGGCGGACGAAATTATGCGTAAGATGGAAGAGGAGCTAAAAGAGGTAGAATACCATTTACTGCATATTACGGATTATGCAATTGCTTACTTTAAAAAACTATTGGAAAAATACGGCAAAGGCCGTGAGCGAAAAACCGAGATTAAAAGTTTCGATGTAATTTCAGCAAATACTGTGGCTGCCAATAACCAAAAGCTTTATATTAATAGAGCAGAAGGTTTTATAGGCTATGGAATGAAGAAAGATGAGTTCGTCTGCGATTGTTCTGACTTAGACGATGTAATCATATTCAGAAGAGATGGCGGTTATAAGGTAGTAAAAATTGATGAAAAGGTTTTTGTGGGTAAGGATGTTATCCATGTAGATATTTTTCATAAAAATGATGAGCGTAAAGTTTATAATGCTGCTTATCTGGATGGCAAAACCGGTCGAACCATGGTTAAGCGTTTTCAGGTTCTATCTGTCACCAGAGACCGTGAATATGATGTGTCTAAGGGTGCTAAAGGTTCCAAAATTTTATATCTGGCCGCCAGAGCCAATGGCGAAGCAGAAGTAATTAATGTCAAGCTATCCTTATCAAGTAAGGCAAGGGTTAAAGTATTTGATTTTGATTTTGCAGAATTAGAAATTAAGGGCCGTGGAGCTGGAGGAAATATTTTAACGAAATACCCTGTTAAGAAAATAGAGTTTAAACTGTTGGGTGAAAGTAGTTTCGGCGGTTTAAAAATTTATTATGATAAATCGATCGGTCGATTAAATACTGATGCAAGAGGAGAGTTGATTGGCTCTTTCCATGGTGACGATACCATATTAGTGATTAAAAAAGATGGTTCTTACGAGCTCAGTAATTATGAACTCACCAATAGGTTTGATGCTGATAAAGTAGAGTTAATTCAAAAATTTGATCCAAAAAGAGTAGTTTCAGCCGTTTATTTTGATGGCGCATCTAAAACTTATTTTGTTAAACGATTCCTAATAGAGACGCGTACGCTCAATAAATCTTTTGTTTTTATCAGTGAGCATAAAAATTCGCAGTTAACTGTTGTCACTACTGATAAAGATCCACAGCTTGAAATCGAATTCAGAAAAGGCAAAGGTCGTGAAAAAGAGACTGCAATGTTTGATTTCGACATGCTTATTGACGTAAAAGGATGGAAGGCGATTGGGAATAAACTATCTCAATATGAGGTTACGAAAGTGAATTTAATTGCCGGTAAAGAAGAGGAAGAGGAAGAGGAAAAGAAGGGATTTAACCCAGGCGATTCTATTGATTTAACTTTAAGAAATGATGAAGATCAGCTGAATTTATTTTAGTGAGGCCATATGATATCGCGTTACAAGAATTTCTGACTCAGAAATTCAGTGAGTTTTTGTCTGAAGAACGTAAAAATTACCTTTATGAGGTATTAAGCAATAGGACTGAATATATTCAGGTTGTTCTGGAAGATTTAACTGATCCGCATAATGTAAATGCCGTTTTTAGGACAGGTGAATGCTTGGGTATTCAGCATTATCATGTAATTGAAAATAAAAATGTCTTTAAATTGGGTAAAGGTGTAAGCAGAGGTGCAACAAAGTGGGTTGATATTCATCATTACAACGAGCAAGCTAATGTCAATACGGGTTTAGCTTTGAACACACTAAAGAAAAAAGGATTTAAAATATTGGTGACTAGCCCCAATGAAAAAGCAAAACCTTTAGACGAAATTGAATTAAAGAATCCGGTAGCAATTGTTTTTGGTAATGAAAAGGAGGGGGTAAGTCTTGAAGCAATGGAAATGGCCGATGAAATTGTCAGCATTCCTAATTATGGATTTACTGAAAGCTATAATGTTTCAGTTTCTGCAGCGATTTTACTTTACAACTTGATTCATAGAATGCGGAAGGAAGTAAATGCCTGGAAATTAGATGAAGAAGTTTCTTCTAATTACAAATTAATGTGGCTAAAAAAATGCATGGCAAGACCTGAATATTATCTAAACTATTTCGTTAAGGCTTTTGAAGCTAAAAACAAAGTATGATTAAATTTATTATACGATCAATTATATTTTTGCTAATTTTAGGAATCGTTTTTACTATTGTTTCTAATGTTGTAATTATAAGTAAAACTAAAAGTAACATCTATCATAATATCACAGATGTTCCTCAGCGAGAGCTTGCTTTAGTATTAGGCACTAGTAAAAATACTACAAAAGGAGAAGCAAATTCTTTTTTTGATAACAGAATTAAAGCAGCGACAGATTTATATAACCTGGGTACTGTTAAGAAACTATTATTAAGTGGTGATAACAGAACTATCTATTATAATGAGCCGAGTGATATGAAGAAAGCATTGATGGAAAATGGTGTGCCTGAGTCGGCTATTATGATCGATACAGCAGGGTTTAGGACCATTGAAAGTGTATCACGATGCGCCAAAGTCTTTAAACAAAAAGATATTGTTGTCATTACACAAGAATTCCATGCTTTTAGAGCTTTATTTATCAGTCAATATTACGATATGAACGCTATTGCATTTACTGCACAGGAAGTGCCTGTGTATTCATCAACAAAAGTAAATATCAGAGAGTTTTTTGCCAGACCCAAGGCTATTTACGACTTATATTTTACTGGAAAGTATTAAGAAATTAAACAGCATTAATTAATGAGTAAAATTTACCCAATCCTCTTTTTTTTAGCTTTTTCAGTACTAATTACATTTCAGCTTAAAGCCCAGACAGAAATGTACGGCTATGTTAAGGATGCTACTACCCAGGAAATATTACCATTTGTTAATGTTTATTTTCAAGGTACTCAAACAGGTATAACCACTGATATAAAAGGTTTTTTTGAAATCAAAAGTAATAAACCAGTGGACACTTTAGTGGTTTCCTATATAGGCTATAAAACAAAAAAGATATATGTTCCTGCCAATAAAATAACAGAAATTGAAGTTTTGTTGGAGCAGGATATCATCAGTTTGCAGGAGGTTATTGTAAGGCCGGGTGAAAATCCTGCCTTTAAAATAATGCGAAAGGCTGTCGAAATGAAAAGTCAGTATGATGAAAAGCAGATAACTGCCTATGAGGTTGAAAGTTATACAAAAATAGAAGCTTACATTGATAAAATGACTTCAGCGCTGGAGAGTAGAAAGGTAATACAGAAAATAGTGGCCACTGTGGATAGTATTGCACCCCTTCGGAATAAAAAAGGACAAAAAATGATTCCGGTATTTTTCTCAGAAAGTATTTCCAAATTATACCACAGAACTAATCCTAAATTGATTAAAGAAGAAGTTATCAATAGTAATATTAAGGGTATTTTAGTGGGCGAAAATTCTATTGCACAGCAATTTGTAGGCTCTGCTTTTCAAAAATACAATTTTTACGATGATTGGATGGACCTGTTTGGAAAACAGTTTGTATCTCCTTTAGCCAATGGATGGAAATTATATTATGAGTATGAATTGACCGATTCAATTGAAATTGATGGCAATGTTTATTACCAGATTGAGTTTGAGCCTAAGAACAAAAAGAACCTTGCCTTTATTGGTAAAATGCTAATTGAAAAAGGAACCTATGCATTAAAAAGTATTAATGCCAATATAACTGAAAACACTAATATTAATTACCTGTCAGGAATGCAGATTAATCAGGAAATGAAGTTTTTTGAAAAGCATAATGCATTGTTACCTGAAGTTGTAGATGTTAAGCTGGATGTGGATCCTATACTGGGAGTTTATCCTGGTATGTATGTACTGTTCAACTTATCTTACAACGATTTTACATTTGAAGAAGCAAAACCTAAATCCTTTTTTGATGTACCTGTTAAGGTATTGCCCAAACCAGGAGTGAAAGAAGCTGAATTTTGGAAACAAAATAGACATACTCCACTGAATGCAAGTAATCAGCAAATTACTACTATGATTGACGATATTCGAGATATAAGAATGGTCAAAACTTATGAAGATTTTTTGGAATTTGCCTTAACCGGTTACTTTGAATGGGGGAAATTAGACGTAGGCCCTTATCCTTATTTTTTTACCTATAATGATGTAGAAGGGGGTAGGTTTCAAATTGGAGGCCGTACAAACGATTTGCTCAGTAATAAATGGGAACTGGATGCATATCTGGCTTATGGAGAACGTGATAATGAATTTAAATATAAAGCCTCTCTCACACATATTTTCTCCCGTACTCCCTGGAGTACTATCAATTATACGCATACTTATGATTTGCACCAGTTAGGTCTGAAAGGGGTTAACCCTGAAGATAATCCATTTTTTTATGCCTCTTCAAGATTTGGTACTTTAATTAAACCTTATTACATCAGAACTAATCAACTAACCTTTAAAAGTGATATTAGAAATGGATTCTCAGTTGAAACAGGAATAAAAACAGCAAATATTCAACCTGAATTTGATTTTGGATACTATGAGAACAGAACAGATTCCACTGGTTTTATGAATTCATTTCAGACAAGTGAATTATCTTTTGGTTTAAGGTATGCAAAAGGGGAGAAATTTCTTATTGACGGTAATCGTAAATTAGTTGTAGGTAGAAACCCTTGGCCCATTTTTACTCTAAAATATACTGCAGGTATTAAAGGATTATTGAATAGTGATTTCAATTTCCATCAGTTAACAGCAGGAATGTCCCATTTTATAACCTATGATGGTATTGGGTTGGGTAAATTTAATATGGAATTAGGAAGAATGTTCTCTACTGTACCTTACCCTCTTTTAAAAGTGCATACTGGAAATCAAAGCTATTTCTTTTCAGGGGCAGCTTTTAATCTCATGAATTTTTATGAATTTGTTAGTGATTCATACGCCTCAATGAAATACACACATTACTTTGAAGGCATTATATTAAACCATGTACCCTTAATGAAAAAACTTAATTGGCGTTTAGTAGGTATCACAAATGTGGTTTATGGAGGTATGTCAGATGAAAATAAAGCACTTGCAGGTGAAGAAAACGGTTCTGAAAACGGTTTCTTTACATTAAGTGATAAACCTTATGTGGAGTTGGGCTATGGTGTTGAAAATATTTTCAAAGTATTGCGTGTGGATTTTTACCATAGGCTTACTTATCTTGATAATCCTGGTATTTCAAAATTTGGTGTTAAATTGAATTTCCAGATCATTTTATAAAAGCATGATGTTTTTCAACACCATGCTCTTCTAGATAGAATTATTCTAAAGTGTCATCAATCTCAAGTGTCTCTAAAATATCTGCCAATTCGTCAAAATCTTTAAATCCTGGTCTGATTTCTTCTCCACCTTTTAAAGAAATTCCTTTAATATTACTTTCCTGCACTAATTGTAGCACGTTTTCATCACTAATATTAAATCCAATAATGATAGAATACTTAGTTGCTAAGTCTAATACCTGATTTAAGATATGCTCTTTATATTGAATACCTTTAACTGATTCAAAAAGATAGTAGGAAACATATTCAGAATACCTATCCATTACTTTCTCTACATCATTTCCATCTTTTAAGGTATCTACATTAAATCTTAGAATTATCTTCTGATCAAAATCTTTAAGTTTAGAGATAATCTCAGCCTTATCTGTCTGTATATATTGTAATTCATATTCAGGTAATTCTTTCCTGATTTCTTCCACTGTGGCATTCCCAAATTCACCAACAAAATCTACACCAGATAACCATCCTGTCAATTCCATAAAATTTGCAGGACTTGCATAGGAGGGGGAATTTTTATCTATTGAAAATCCCATCAAATTTACCGTCATACCGGCACAATAACGGGCATCACTTAAATTATTTACTTCGGATATTTTTACGAATGTCTTTAGCGCCATGGATTATTTTTTAGAAATGCAAAGTAAAGAAATTTGGCTTTCAGTTAGAAGTAATAATGGGATAAAGGTGTTGGAATTGAAATATTTATTATTATATATTATGTTATATTAATGGTATAGGTATACCTTAAGATCAGCAAGATAAAATTTTTGATATGTTTTAATAGGAGTGAAAGGAGTAAAGAGGGGACAGTACCTGGTTTTTATATTTTAAAAAATATGGTTAAGAAGCGGGAGGAGAAAATACAATTCCATTGAAGGTAAAGGAACTGAAATTATTATCAGTTTATCTATAAGTAAGCCCATAAATAGGTAGATGACTGCTTAATCTGAATTTACACTTCAGAATTTCTTCAAAATTGCACGCTATATTTGTTGTAAATTTATTCTGCCATAATTATTAATTTCACTCTTTAGCAGAACTTTAATAATGAAAGCATTTAAGTATGAAGGTACTGGTAGTAGAAGATGAAATAGAATTATCTAAGAATATTGAAAATTATCTTCAAAAAGAAGATTTTCAGGTAAGCTGTGCCTATGATTTCTTTTCAGCAACTGATAAGATTGCCTCCTTTGAGTATGATCTTGTTGTTATTGATTTAATGCTTCCAGATGGGTATGGAATGGATTTATTATATGCACTAAGAGCCAATCAAAAAAATACTGGTACGCTAATTTTATCTGCAAAAAACTCATTGGATGATAAAGTAAGAGGGCTTGATGCAGGAGCAGATGATTACTTGGCTAAACCATTTCACCTTATAGAACTCAGCTCCAGGTTGAAAGCAATTTATAGAACCCGCAAATTGCAGGGTAATAAGAATATATCAGTTGGAGAAATTATTATTCATACAGATCAGCATGAAGTATATTTTCAAGATAAAATTATTGATCTAACTAAAAAAGAATACGAAATGCTTTTATTCTTTGCCACTAATTCCAAACGCGTGCTGACAAAGCAAAATATTGCCGAGCATCTATGGGGAGATTATATTGATCAGGCAGATTCTTTTGATTTTGTGTACCAGCATATCAAAAACCTCCGAAAGAAAATCCAAAAAGTAAGTCAATTAGACGTATTAGAAACCGTATACGGAGTTGGTTATAAATTGAAGTCTTTATAATATCACAAAAATATATGCGCTTAATTAATAAAATCATACTTATCTTTTTAGGAGTTTCATTTATTGTTTTCTTAATAGGAGGACTTGTAACTTATCAGATAATAGGAAATGAAATAAAAAAGGAAGAACAATGGTTTTTAATGGAAAGGCTCAGGTCTACAGAAAAGTATATAAATAGGAAACAACCCAATAAACCTATTATAAGGGATAAAGTGATGATTATTCCCATATCTGAGCCAATTAAAACAGATAATATAATTTTTTCGGATACCATAGTTTATCACAGCACTTTAGAGCGTCCTGAGCTTCATAATAAACTGGAGGTTGGAAAGGAAATAGAAGGGCGATATTACAAAATTACCTTGTATGATATAATTATTGAGCAGGATGATATTATTGACGGCATAGTGGAATCTTTGTTCAAAACTTATCTGATTCTATTGGCCTTGGTATTGTTAATGGGTTGGATCTTATCAAAAAGGCTATTAATTCCTTTCGAGAATACTCTAAAAACTATTAAGAATTTAGACATAAAAGCCAGTGAACCAGTTGTTTTACCAAAAACTGGAACAAAAGAATTTCAGAGGTTGAATAATTTTATTGAAAATATGTCCAATAAAATAAGAGGTGATTACCAATCATTAAAGGAATTCTCTGAAAATGCATCTCATGAAATACAAACTCCTTTAAGTGTAGCAAAAGGGAAGCTTGAAATATTACAGGATACCTGTTTAGATGAAAATCAGCATCAATTGGTTCAGGAAGCACAAAGAAGTATATCAAACCTATCTAAGTTGGGGAATATGCTAACCCTGTTAGCTAAAATTGATAATAGGGAATTTGATAATATGGAAAAAATAAATGCGAGTGTTCTTGTTGAGGATATTGTAGATGATTATAAGGAATTAATACATCTTAAAGGATTAAAACTTGAGGTTAAAATTGAAGAAGATGTATTGATTAAATCAAATGCTACTCTTTTCGAAATACTGGTTAACAATCTTCTCAAAAATTCAATTAAACATAATCTAACTTCCAAAGGTTATGTTAGCATACATCTGAATAACGATTATTTAGAGGTTAAAAATTCAGGCAAAGCACTTCATACGGATCCAGAAAAGTTGTTTGGTAGATTTAAGAAAGAAAACCATCAAACAAATTCCTTAGGACTTGGCCTCTCAATCATTAAAAAGATTTGTGAAGTTAATAATATGAAGGTTGAGTACACTTGCTTTGAAGAAAATCATCTTTTGAGAGTGTATTTTAAATAGTTCAAAATTTCTTCAGAATTCAATTCTACTTTTGTAGTACAATATTAAAATTTTTAAGTGTAATGGTAAAACTCAATATCAATAAGGTCATCTTATTATTAATTTTTAGTTTCATTTCTATCAATATAGCCTTGTCTCAAAATGCCACAATAAAGGGCAAGGTTGTAAATGAGGCAAATGATGAACCATTAGCTTATGCGAATGTGAGTCTATTTGATGCAGAGAATAATTTGATTACAGGAATGGTAACTCCTGATGATGGATCTTTTCAGTTACAAGTAACTGAAGGAGAGTATACACTCCGGATTCAATTTGTCTCTTTTAAAACTAAAAATGTAGAGGTTAGTACCGATTCAAATATTACAAATTTAGGTAATATCAGTTTGGTAGAGGATGTAAATCAACTATCTGAAGTGGAAGTGGTAGCCAAAAAACCTCAAATGGAAATGAAACTTGATAAAAGAGTTTTCAATGTAGGTGAAGATTTAAGTAATATTGGAGGGAGTGCAGAAAGCATTTTAGATAATCTGCCAAGTGTTACAGTAGATGTGGATGGGAATGTGTCTCTCAGAGGAAGCGGTAATGTTCGTATCCTCATTAACGGTCGTCCTTCAGGTTTAGTAGGTATTAGTGGCGGATCAGCTCTACGACAAATTCAGGCTGATATGATTGAAAGTATTGAGGTAATCACTAACCCCTCAGCAAGATATGAAGCTGAAGGAAATGCAGGTATTATAAATATTATTTTGAAGAAAGATAAAAAAGGTGGGCTGAATGGAAGTTTCAGTGCTAATGTTGGTTACCCTGCCATTTATGGAATCAATTCTAATCTTAATTATAGGAAAAATAAAATAAATATTTTTGGTAGCTATGGTATTACTTATAGAGAAAATTTTGGGGGCGGATTTATTGACCAGTCTTTTTTCCCTGAAGATAGTACAAATTATTTCACCTATGTAGATAGAGAAAGAGAAAGAAAAGGCCTTTCACAAAACGCCAGATTTGGTATAGATTATAGTTTCACAGAAAATACCAATCTTACAGGATCAATTTTATACAGGGTTTCGGATGAAGATAATCTCAGTTACAACTATTATTCAGATTTAAATCAAAATCGGGAATTATACAAACAATCTGTAAGAATACAGGAAGAGAAGGAAGATGAGGCCGTATTGGAATATGATTTAAATTTTACACAAAAGTTTAATGGAAATGATGACCATAAACTAACAGTGGATTTTCAGTATAGAAATAATACAGAAAGGGAAGATTCTGATTTATATAATCAATTGCTAAACATGCAAAGCGGCCAATATGAAGATAGCATCTATCAACGTTCCTTAATTGATGAATTTTCTGAGAATATTTTGATGCAGGCAAATTATATAAAACCTATTGGAGAAGGTAAATCTATAGAGGCTGGATGGAGAACCACTTTAAGAAATATAACAAATGATTATATTGTAGAGCAGGAGCAGGAGGACGGAAGTTTTGATAATCTTACTGAATTCACGAATGAATTCATTTATAACGAAAACATTCATGCATTGTATGCTATTTATAACAGTGAGTTTGATAAGTTTACTTATCAGCTGGGGTTGAGGACCGAATTAACTGATATTAAGACTGAACTGGTCACCACAGATACAGTTAACACACAGAATTATTTAAACCTCTTTCCTAGTGTATTTTTAACCTATAAGTTTAATAAATTAAATACATTACAGGCAAGTTATAGCCGACGGTTTGACAGGCCAAGATTTAGATCATTAAATCCCTTCTCAAATTTTAATGATGATAGAAACATCAGAATAGGAAATCCGAATTTGCAACCTGAATTTACTGATTCCTATGAAATAGGATTAGTCAACAATTTTGCAGATGCTACCTTATATAGTGGTTTATACTACAGGCGTACGACAGGTGTGACAGAAAGAATCCAAACAATTGAATACAGACAAATTGAAGGTGAAACGGTTCCAGTAAATATTTATCAGCCTCAAAACCTTGCTGAAAGGAATTCTATAGGAGTCGAGAATACTTATTCTCATGATCTGAATGATTGGTGGAGATTAAACGGAAACCTAAATATCTATTATTCTGAGACATATGGTGAGATAGAAGGTAGAGTATTTGATGCCCAAACTTTCACTATGTCATCCAGAGCCACTTCTCAAATGACCTTTTGGGAAGATTTAAATTTTCAAGTAAGTGCCTTTTACAGAGCACCCCAACAAACTACACAGGGAACCAGAAAATCTTTTTATATGATTGATTTAGGTTTGAGTAAAGATGTCCTTAATAAAAAAGGAACCC
>JBEPWY010000063.1:0-12933 GCA_041642185.1 Marivirga sp. | reverse complement strand
TAAAGAGAAAAAACATTAAAGATAAATTTTCTTATCATAAAATTGTTAACGTAAATCAAGGAAAGCAGATATTGGATAATGTTTCCCAGATGCTTGATAACTCCTTAAATGTGTTGGTTTACAATTTTGTGGATATGCTTTCCCATGCACGTACAGACATGAAAATGATTCGTGAACTGGCTGCTGATGAGTCTGCTTACAGGTCTTTAACAAAAAGCTGGTTTTTACACTCCCCTTTACTGGAGTTGTTAAAAAGAATTTCTAATAAAAAAGTAAAAGTTGTTATTACTACCGATCATGGTACAATTAGAGTGAAAAAACCTTTTAAAATTGTGGGTGATAAAAATGTTAACCCCAACCTAAGATATAAACAAGGTAAAAACCTCGGGTACAAAAATAACAATGATGTGCTAGAAGTGCCTAAGCCTGAGCGTTTTCACTTACCAAAATTAAATGTGAGCACCTCTTATGTTTTTACAAAAGGAGAAAGTTTCTTTGCCTATCCTAATAATTATAATTACTACGTTAATTACTTTAAAGATACCTTTCAGCATGGGGGTGTCTCAATGGAGGAAATGATAATTCCTATTATTTCCTTATCTTCGAAGGATGGAAAGTGATATTGATAAAACTTTACTTTTTGAAGAGATAAAACTGGCTGATTTAAAAGAAACTTCCAAAGCCATTTATGATTTTGGAAAAGAATATAAAATTTGGTTGTTTCATGCTGAAATGGGAGCTGGTAAAACTACTTTAATTAAAAGTATTTGTAATTACTTGCAGGTTTCCGACCATGTAAGTAGCCCCACTTTTGCATTAGTAAATGAATATTTATCTATAAAAGCAGGTGTTGTTTATCATTTCGATTTCTACAGAATAAAAAAAGAAATGGAAGCCTTCGAAATAGGTGCAGAGGAGTATTTCTATTCAGGGAATTTATGCCTTATTGAGTGGCCTGAAATGGTGCCGTCTCTTCTTCCTGATTCTTTTTTAAAAATCGATATTATTAATGTCGGAAAGGCTGACAGCAGAGTGATTAAAGTTAAAAAACATGGCAAAGGAGATGTCTCGTAAAGGATTTGAAGCATTAGCCCGTAAATCAGGCTTATACCCACAAGAAGAGCTATTAGCTGTGGAAAAACATGGTAAATCTTTGCAAATTGGTATACCTAACGAAATTTCTTTACAAGAGCGCAGGGTTCCCCTCACCCCTGGAGCTGTGGCCTTATTAACTAATAACGGTCATGAGATTATTGTTGAAAGTGGTATGGGCGAAAGCTGTAATTTTGCTGATAATGAATACAGTGATGCAGGGGCTAAAGTAGTTTATTCAGCCAAAGAAGCTTTTGGAGCAAACCTTGTCTTAAAAATTGAACCTCCGACTAAAAAAGAAATAGAATATTTTAAACCAGGCTCTTTTCTGATTTCAGCCTTACAAATAGGGCAATTGAATAAAGGATATTTTGAAGCGCTAAATGAGAAGAAAATTAATGCAGTTGCAGTTGAATTAGTTGAAGATAAAGTGGGCGGTATGCCTATTGTACGTGCAATGAGTGAAATTGCAGGCATTTCTTCCATTCATATTGCTACTGAAATGTTGAATAACCTTAATAATGGAAAAGGTATTATTTTAGGAGGTATTACTGGTGTAAGGCCGACCAAAGTAGTTATTTTAGGGGCGGGAACTGTAGGCGAATATGCTGCAAGGGCCGCATTAGGTTTAGGGGCAACTATTGAAATTTATGATAATCAATTATACAAACTGAGGCGAATAAAGCATGCTTTGGGTAGGCCAGTACACACCAGTACTTTAGATACAGTGATGTTGAGTGAGTCATTAATGGAAGCCGATGTGGTGATTGGTGCTATAAGGGCTGAAAAAGGAAGGAATAGGTGCATTATCACTGAAGAAATGGTAATGAATATGCAAAAAGGAGCTGTTATTATAGATGTCACCATTGACCAGGGGGGATGTGTGGAAACCTCAGAGGTGACGACCCATGATAATCCTACTTTTACGAAATTTGATGTTGTGCATTATTGTGTGCCAAATATAGCCTCCAGAGTTTCTCGTACCGCTAGCACTGCCATCAGTAATATATTAACGCCCATTCTTTTACAAGCTGCGGATGTTGGTGGTATAGAGGAAATGATTTTTAGTAATTCATGGTTTATGAAAGGGGTTTACACCTATAAAGGGGTGCTAACCAATATGCATATAGCCAAAAAGTTCAACTTGAAATATAAAGAATTAAGTTTATTGATGGCAGCAAGATTCCAGTAAAAATTATTGTGAATTTCTATAATTTTTGATTTCGGGCTGCTCTTTTATGCTTAGCTGAAAAACATCATTTCTTGCATAATGCCCAATCGGATCAAAGTCCATTTTACTTCTAACAATCTCATCCAAATCAATATTGGCTGTTAGCAATCCTTCTTCATTATATAAAGGACCCGCTAATATTTTTCCCAGAGGAGAGACTATTACACTTCCGCCACTGCATAAAATTTCAGGTCTGTCAGTTTCCAATTCAGCTTTGAGGTAATCAGGGTAATCACTTTTTGTGAAATATTGATTGCAACCTATCACAAAACATCTTCCTTCACAAGCAATATGGACCATTGTATCTTTCCATCTGTCTCTGGAATCCGCTGTTGGTGCCATATATATTTGAACTCCTTTTTGATACATAGCCATTCTTGCTAAAGGCATATAGTTTTCCCAGCAAATCAATCCTCCTAATTTACCGATTTCTGTATTAAAAGTACTTAAAGTGGAACCATCTCCTTCTCCCCAAATTATTCTTTCCGCAGCAGTTGGCTTTAGCTTACGGTGCTTACCCATCAATTCACCTTCATCTGAGAAATAAAGAATTGTACAATAGAGTGTATTACTGACAGTATCTCTTTCTGTTACACCCATTGTTAAAAATAAATTGTATTCTTTTGCCCATTTTGCTAATTGGGCTGTTTCCTTACCCGGTACTTCCACACTATTTTCCCAATAGGTTTTGAACAAGTCACGACCGGTATCTGTACGGCTGCCTACTACCGTTCCGAAACCTAATCCGGCCGGATATGCAGGTATAAAACTTTCAGGAAAAATAAGTAGTTTAACATTTTCTTTAGCGGCCTTCTTTATCCATTTTTCAACAATTTTCATTGTCTCTTCTTTGTCAAAGAGGGCTGGAGTAGCTTGAACACATCCAATTTTATATTCTTTCATCACTTTCAATTTAATAGGGAAAATAATAATTAAGATACCTTATTTCTTATTTTCTTAAGTAAATAAATTCGGCTCAGCCAATAATTTAAAGGATTTTCGGTGATGTTTGCAAATTCCATATTCAATTATTCCGATTCTATGTGTGTTTGTTGGGTAGCCTACATTAGTTTCCCAGCCATATTGAGGATATGATTTAGCCAATTGACGCATTAAATCATCCCTGTATTCTTTGGCCAATACAGAAGCCGCTGCTATACTGAAATATTTACTATCTCCTTTTATTATACAGGCATGAGGTGTTTTATGATATTGTTTAAAGCGGTTTCCGTCAATTAGCAGGAAATCCGGCCTTTGCTTTAGTTGGTCAATGGCTCGATGCATTGCCAGGAAAGAAGCATTTAAAATATTTATATCATCAATCTCTGCAGGAGAACAGGAAGCTACCGCCCATCCCAGAGCTTCAGATTTAATTTCATCAACCAATACAGCTCTTTTAGCAGCTGTTAATTTTTTTGAATCAGTCAGGTATGGATGCGTAAAAGTTGCAGGAAGAATAACAGATGCCGCCACAACTGGTCCAGCCAAACATCCACGGCCTACTTCATCGCAGCCGGCTTCCCATAAATTTTTTTTACTGTAAAGGGGTAAAAGACTCATCTGAAAATTTGAAACATAAATAATGGCTAAATTACAAAACTATGAATATAATCCAGAGTTTCAATCGATCAAAATAAATGGAGAGCAGTTCGGGATTAATAAATCTTCTATTATTTTTACATAAGATAAATTAATGATTATGAAAAATAGATACATCACCCTTTTAGTATTTGCTATAGTATTCTTCAGTGCAGGATTCCTTTTTAATGATTTACAGGAAATCACTAAAAAGGATATTCAATCTACTTTAAAAGTGTTAGGCCTAAACTATAATGATGTGGAAATAGATTCATTATCGGATGAAGTAACGGAAATGCACAATGTGCTTGGTAGTATTCGAAGTAATACTCCTGAAAACGAAATTTTTCCTGCAAATATTTTTGCTCCTTCAGCTATTTACCCGCCTAAACAAATAGGTGAAAATAAGCTAGTGATTAAACAAGAAGAGGTGAAATTGCCATCAGATTTAGAAGAATTGGCATTTTACTCCATAAAGGATTTAGCCTGGCTAATTGAAAATCGTAAAATCACACCTTTAGAACTGACTGAAATTTATCTTAATCGCATAAAAAAGTATGATGACACTTTAAAAAGTGTAGTCACTATAACGGAAGAACTGGCTTTAAAACAAGCAAGAAATGCCACTGTAGAAATAGAACAGGGTAATTATAAAGGTTTATTGCATGGAATACCTTACGGGGTGAAAGATTTATTGGCAGTGAAAGGCTATAATACGACATGGGGCGCTGCTCCTTATCAAAATCAATTAATAGATGAGACTGCAACCATTGTAAAAAAGATGGAAAAAGAAGGAGCTATTTTAATTGCTAAACTCACATTAGGAGCCTTGGCCTATGGTGATATTTGGTTTGGTGGTACTACCAAAAACCCATGGAACCTGAAACAAGGTAGTAGTGGTTCCTCTGCAGGCCCAGCTTCCGCTACAGTGGCAGGATTAGTGGCTTTTTCCATTGGTTCCGAAACTTTAGGCAGTATTGTTTCTCCTTCCACCCGCTGTGGAGCTACAGGTTTACGACCAACTTTTGGAGGAGTAAGCCGACATGGAGCTATGGCTTTAAGCTGGAGTATGGATAAACTAGGCCCTATTTGCAGATCTGCCGAAGATGCTGCCATTGTTTTTTCCGTAATTCATGGGAAGGATGTGAAAGACCCATATTCAGTTGATTATGATTTTCAGTATAATCCGTCAGAAAAGAAATTGAAGATTGCCTACGTTAAAGATTTGTTCGACAATTCATGGAATGCAAAAAATGATTCCATTATGTTGGAAGCTTTACAGAATGCAGGTTTTGAAATGGAAGCTGTATCATGGTTTAAAACTGATATACCTGTTGGAGACTTATCTTTAATACTAACTACTGAAGCCGCGGCGACATTTGATAAATTAACCTTAACGGATGCCGATGACCAATTAAAATGGCAGGATAAAAACGCATGGCCTAATCTTTTTAGAGCAGCCAGATTAATCCCTGCTGTAGAATACATCAATGCTAGCAGATTAAGAACTCAATTGATACAACAATATAATCAATGGATTCAGCAATATGATGCTGTTATTGTGCCTTCTTTTGGTGGGAATCAATTATTAGTGACTAATCTTACCGGTCACCCAACAGTAGTTCTCCCAAATGGATACAATGAACAAGGAACTCCTCAAAGTTTTTCCATTACCGGAAACTACTATGAAGAGGGTAAAATATTAGCCTTGGCAAACCACTACCAATCTGTTACTACTTTTAATAAACAAAATCCAGATTTTTTTACAGTAAATAATTAATAGAGGGTATTGATCGATTTTAATTGATTGTATGTGTATTGTATTGTACTGTGGTGTTTAACCCGAAAAATAAAGTCTGAGCTATTAGTTTTTTTAAATGTCAGGGAGACTCTGACGTACTCAATTGAAAACGCCTAATTTCCCATTGATTATCGTCATTGTTCATAACTTTGTTATGAGTAATCTGGGTTAATCCTGTCACTTTTTTCTATTGAGTACTGTGGTTTTTTTTACACAACATTCCTTATTCGAGAATTAAAGTCTTGAAAATAGTTATTTACATTTTTATAGATGTAAGGATGTTTATATAAAGAGAGAAAAAAAATCTTATCTACTTTTATTGTTATATTTTGAACATATTAATACTTAATGTAAGTAGTTAATTATTAAAATATTAAGATGTTATTTATGCTTATGTATATGTTTCGGCCTGTAGAAGTACAATTACATATTGAATTATATCTAATATATTGATGTATAATTGATTAAATGTAATTTAGTTTGAACCTATAAGTTGTTTAAAGAAGAATATTTACTTTTCGACTATAAATTTTAATAAATGTACCATTTATTGTTTTTTTACAAAAAAACAAAACTATATTTGTTATTGGTATAAATTGATTTTATATGGAGAAATTCTACAGCTTTAAAATATCCTCTATTTTTTTTATTTTATTAGGATTAACTTTTTCCTTCAATTCTTTTTCTCAACAAGGTCCTGCAGGAGTGGGGAAGTTAGATGGCTCATCTAACTTGAAATTATGGTTAAGAGCTGATCGTGGAGTGATTGCAAATTCCGGAACTGTCAGCGAATGGCTTGATCAAAGTGGAAATATTAACAATTTTACGCAGGGAACTGCTATAAATAGGCCTACAATTTTTAATGAGACATCAGGATTAAACGGGCTTACTTCTCTGGATTTTGATGGAGACAATGATTTTCTAATAGATGATGACGGAGAGATTTACATCAACGGTTCTTCTGCTTTTTCTTTATTTATAGTACTTCAATCGGACCTTACTGGGGTGAATAATGGATTCTTAAGAACTTCATCAGATAATAGCAGAGATGAAACCCTTTCTTTCAGATATGATGCAGCTGGTGGAAATGGGGGTGGAAATAATGTTTTAAAAGCTGGTGTTAGTAACAATAAAAATGCAGAAAGTTCCTCAGGAAAACAAAGTACTGAAGCACAATTTTTAGGATTACAATGGCAAGGTGGAACAGATCTTGAAATTTATATTAATGATAATGAAGATTCCCCTGCAAATTCTGATAATGGTACTGCTTCTGCAACTTCTCCCATTAGTGGAGCGAATTTCATTTATTTAGGAAATGGGCCTAAAAATTTCTGGAACGGTAAAATTGCTGAAGTAATTTATTTTGACAGAAAAATCGAGCCTTTGGAACGAATGCTGGTGCAGAACTATCTTTCTTCAAAATATAATATCAACTTCTCGACTGCTTCTAATGATAAGTATACTGGAGATGAAGCAGGAAAAGGAGACTATGATTTTGGTGTTTTTGGTTTAGCCAATGATGGAACTAATAAGAAAAGCACTGCCCAAGCGGATGGACTTAGTTTGACGGAAAATGGAACTTCTTTAACCACGGGAGACTATATTTTTACCGGTTATAAATTAATCAATAATGTAGTTAACGATTCTGATTTGGGAGGTGTGATAGGGTTAGAGGCAAGATGGTTTCGTGATTGGTATTTCGATATCACAGATAGTGATAACAGCAGCAGAGCAGATATTACTTTTGATATTGAAGATGCAGGGTTTGCTACGCAAGATCTTTCCTCAGCATCCACTTCAGATTATATATTACTATTTAGAACTGGCACCTCCGGAAACTGGGCAGAGGTTTCCACAGCCTCTTCTTTTGATGATACAGATAATACTATTTCTTTCAGTAATATCGATCCTCAAATCGGATATTACACCTTGGGTACCAAAAACAATGCAACTAGCCCATTAGGTCCTAATCCACCCGGAACATGGTATAGCTATCAATCAGGTGACTGGGATGATCCCACAACCTGGACCTTAGATGGATCTAATTCTCCTCTATTGGAAAATCCAGGAAATAATATCCCTTCTGCCGATGATGATGTTGTGATTACTTTGGGCAAGACGGTAAGCATTCAAGCAGGTGCTAATCCGGGGCAAAATAATATATCCATTAATGGAATAGAAGTTTTTGGGAAATTAAATCTTACTACTTCAACGGGACATAATTTTACTAGAATTCAGGGTAATGGTCGAATCAGGATGCAGGGAGATGCTTCGGGGTTAGATAACTTTCCTGCCGGGGATGCATCCTTATTTGCTGATGCTAATTCTGGTGGTACTTTGGAGATTTATGGTTCAGAGATAAGTTTGAACACGGCCAGAACTTTAAATAATATTGAAGTTAGTATGAGTAATTCAACAGACATCGTGACTTTACTCAGCGATTATACTCTTAACGGAAGCTTAAGCATTAATAAGGGGGATTTCCGAATTAATAATAACAGCAGTACCACCCGTTTGTCTTTACTGATCAAACGAAATGTATTGGTGCAAAGCACGGCCTCAATCAGTGTAGGTGATGCCGAAGCTTATGATCTTGGTGCTTCTTACTATGAAAAATGGCATAAAATGGAGGTGCAAGGTGATTTTACCAATAATGGAAATGTTCGCCTTACCAATCTTTCCGTACCTGACTATGCAAATCCTGCAACCAATGGTGCCGTAACTTTGTCTTTTTCATCACTTAAAAACAGCACATTTTTCTGTGGGGGTATTACAGATTTATACAATTTGGTTTTAAATAAGGGTACGGATGACACCTATATTTTGACTGTTAAGGCCACGGATAAAAGCCATTTCGCTTTATTTGGAGAAAATAATGATCAATACAGTCGAAATATTGCAACTGCATTATCAAATAAGGCCCTCTGGTTAGCAAATGGAACACTCAGGCTTAAGGGAAAAACCTATATCCCATCTTTAACAGAAGGTGGATATGATTTCCCTATAGGCGGTAATGCTAAGCTCTGGCTTGATGGTCCGGATGTTTTTGTTGGGGCCACAGCTAATGAAAACACTTCATGGATTGGTTTTTCTCATGGAACACCAGCAAATATAAACTATGGAGGTAATAATCAGGGTCTTTACTTATATGGTAAGCTGCAAGTAGATGCCGGTAAGTTTTTATTAGGTGAAGCTGAAGCTATTAATTTCCGAGATGAGGCACCTGGTCAGTTGATAGTAAATGGAGGAGAAATTGAAGCCACCCAGATTGCTATAAGCAGCTTTGCTACGGCTGGGACCTATTCTTTTATTCAAAGTGGAGGTATTGTTAGAATTAACGAAAGGTTTAGAGGGGGGGATAATAACAGGTATAGTTTGCACTTGGCTAACCCTAATATGGTAGTGAATTTAAGTGGAGGAGAAATTATCATACAGGATAGAACTGATCTAGGTGGTCTTACTATTGATAGTGATCCTAATAATATCTCAGTAACCGGTGGTTTGTTGACTATAGATGACAGAAATGGTACAAATGAAACGATAAACATTTACTCTACTGCCCCTTTCTTTAATTTTATTCTAAAAGATCAGGACGTAACACTTGATAATGATTTCACAATTTTAAATGACTTCACCATTAATAATAATACAAATGGCGGTGCTGATGTGTTTAACGCTTTAGATTTCAATGTGACAGTAGGTGGTGATTTTGTGATCAATACAGGAGCAACCTACAATAATGGAGCTAACAGTACCTTGACCATTAATGGTGATAATAATGCTACTATAGAAATTAATACAGCAGCAACGCAGTCAATCAGCAATCTTACCATCAATAAGGAGCCTTTAAATAACTTGGCTATTTCAAATGGTGCTGTCTCCGCTTTAAATATTTCGGGCAATTTTAGGCTTGAAAATGGCAATTTTCTTTTAAATACTTTTAATGTAGAAATTGGAGGGGATACCTATTTGGCAGATACCGTTAGCAATTTGACCGAGACGGGAAAATTGATTTTTAATGGATCTACTCTACAAACTATCACTTCTGACCAGGGCGTTGTATATAATTTGGATTTAAACAATACTGCAAATATTTCTCTGAAAGGAGGAGAGTTTGTAGTAAGAAAAACCCTATCTCTTATTAATGGTGTATTTGATATAAACCAATTAAGACTAAGATTGGCAGGTCCAGATGCAGCAATTGCGGTAACCAACCCTGATGCTACAAGAATGATTGAAACCTCAGGTCTATCATCTGATAGAGGTGTAGCCTTATATGTAGATGCCAATGAAATTATTACTTTCCCATTTGGATCGGCTGGTAAATATACACCAGCAGAAATAAATCTAAACAATGTGACCGATGATGGGTATGTTATTCTAAATCCTGTAAACAGTATCTTGTTAACCCTTGAAGGTGGTAATGATAAGGCTTTAACTTATTATTGGAGACTGAGAAATGAAGGGTTTGCTACTATTCCTAGTGGGACTATAATTTTTGATTATGACGGTGCTGATTATCCTGGAGGAAATATAACTCCAGGAAGGGTGGTAAATGTCACACGACAAGCTTTAGATGGAAACGTAGATAAGAATAATAATAGAATAACTATTACTCCGGCTGTTGTTTTGTTAGAAGGTGATTATACTGCTGCGAACAGCAGTTTATTTAATGGTACTCTTCGAACACTTTATGCCAGAAAAAATGGAGTTTGGCATGATCCGAATACTTGGTCTACTACTGCAGATGGTTTAAACCCTCTTAATAATAATAACCAATTGCCAAGCCCAGGAGATATAGTAGTAATTGGAAGTACTACTTCTAATTTTTCTATTGCTATTACGGATACTAATGCTGACGGGTCGGCAGTTACTGCTTATGAGCCTGTAAGTATTGCAAGGCTCGCAATTTTACGATATGATAACGCTGAGAGCTCTTTGGTAACAATCAAAGAAACGGGTGAAGTACATGACTTCGGTATCCTTACCAATATTGATCCTGATAATCCTGTGACAAGTAATCACGCCAGTAAAATAATATTTACTGGAACCACACTTCCTGCCGGGGATTTAGGGGAATTCTTAACGGCTCCAAATACAATCTGGACTTATTCCAGAAGATTTCCGGGAACGAATGCACCGATTGTTGACAAAATTGGAGGTAATCTTGGTAATACTGATTTCCCCAGTTATACAATAGGAAATACCATTTCAGAGTATCCAAATTTACAGTTTGAATATTCTAGCCTTACTGGCGGACAGATCACATTACCTGATGTTGATATTACTGTTAACGGGGACATTCGTTTTTTCAAAAGTCCGAATAGAATATTATTAAATTCAAATGGGCCTGATGGTGATGTGATAGTTAAAAAGAACGTGACTTTTAATAATGGTACAGCCTATGTACAATTCCCTGCTGCAGGTGCCAATGAAAGAACACTTGCTGTAGAGGGCGATATAGATTTTACTAATAATACCAATTCAACCGGCTTTGAAGTAATTAATGGCGTAAGTCCATTGAATCATAAGTTGCGTTTACAAGGAAATATTATAAACCCAGGAAATAACTCCAACTTTGTATTCTTCAGAGCAACAAATAACGCAACTGTAGATTTAGAGTTTTTTGGTGAAGGCAATTCTACTTTTGAATTGATGAACAATGTACCTGCTCTGAACAGGATTGTAATGAATAAGGGAATTGATCAAAGCCTTTCGACTTCAATATTAACTAACTTCACTTTGGGAGCAGTTGCTTCAGGAAGTTCAGATACAAAACCAATAGTGCTGAAAAATGGCTCTTTATATTTAGATAATTCTTTAATAAATATCGATTTGAATACCGGAGGTGATGATTTAGTTATTCCTTCTTCAGCTGCTTTGATTTTAACGCAGGGTCAGGCAAATGTTAGCGGAAACGACACGGGCATTCTGCTTGACGGACTACTGGAAATATCAGGTGGAACCTTTGATATGAATGATGGCACGAATAACGGTAATAATTATATTGAATATTCTCCAACAGGAAGTGCTACATTGACAATTAATTCAGGAGCTTTGATTGTAGGCTCCCAAATTAGGAGAAGCCTCATTACTAATACAGGTATTTTAAATTATAGCCAATCAGGTGGAACAGTAACAGTTGGAAATAATGCTGCCCCTATCGCAAATAGAGGCGTTTTTGAAATAGTAGGGGGTGAAGGTAATTTTACTAATACAGGTGGAAATTTTACGGTAGTAAGACAAAACACAGCAAATCCTTCAGTTGCTGCGCTCATATTAAATCCTGCTACTAGTAATGTGACTGGTTCAACGATTACCCTTGGAAATATAGTTACACCTGTTTCTCAGGGTGATTTTGGCATAAATTCAAGTATTGCCTTGAATGATCTGGTTATTAATGGAAATAACAGTCCCACCATGAAACTTAGGGTTTTTCCTTTAATTATAAATGGTATTTTGACAGTTAATTCAGGTGCTACACTTGATGGAAATGGACGGGATTTAACTTTGAAAGGGAATTTTCTAAATGAAGGGGAATATTTAGGAACCAATAACACCACTTTTTTCAGTAACTCATTAACAACTGCATACTCTGGTGCAGGTACTGCTACATTTAATAACCTTACAAAAAATCAAAGTGGTATCCTCAATATTAGAAAAGAGATAACAGTGGATGGTACGCTTCATATTGCTGCCGGAACTTTTGCGGATAATGGGAATAGCATCAGTGTCTTAGGTACTATAATTAATGATGCAGTTCATACCAGTACTGATGGTAAAGGAATTATATTGAGTGGAACAAGCCAGCAAGTGCTAAAACGATCGGCACAAGGAAACGGAACTTTTGGTGTGCTAACTATAAATAATGCGGAGGGAATCCAGGTCCTTGATGGGAATGATTATAGGTTTACTATCACCAATTCACTCCGTCTTCAAAATGGATTGTTTGATATTGGCGGCAATTTGTTGACTCTTTCAGCATCAGCAAATATTGAGGAAGTAAGTCCTTTCGGCCTTAGCAATATGGTGCAGACCAATAGCTCCTTCTCTGATAATGGGTTAAGAAAGATGTTCAATGCGATAAATACTTTTACTTCTTTCACCTTCCCTATAGGGCAAGGAAAATATACTCCTGTTACTTTTGACATCACAAACAGTAGTGCGGGAAGTATAACGGTTCGTCCAACAAATGAAGTCCATCCTGGAATTGTTGAAGATGCCGAAAGTC
>JBEPWY010000062.1:0-12979 GCA_041642185.1 Marivirga sp. | reverse complement strand
CTTCAAATTCATCATATTCTTCTTCCGGAGCTACTTTTTGTTCTTTAACAAATACTTCTTCCCTTATGGAAAAGATTTGTTTTAATTCTTCCGGGGTTTCAACTGTTTTTACTGTAATCATTTATCGTCTAATTCTGAAGCGTCATGTTTATCGTATGCCGCAATAATTTCTCTTACTATTTTATGCCTTACCACATCTTCCCCACTCAAGCGAACAATGCTGATGCCTTCAATATTTTTTAATATTTGGGTAGATTCAATTAAGCCGGATTTTTGCCTTTTAGGTAAATCGACCTGGCTCATATCTCCTGTAATAATGGCTTTGGAATTTGGTCCCATACGTGTTAAAAACATTTTGATTTGCATTGGAGTGGTATTCTGGGCCTCATCTAAAAGAATAAAAGCATTGTGTAAAGTTCTACCACGCATATAGGCCAATGGAGCTATTTCAATTATCCTGTTTTCCTGATAATATTTAAGCTTTTCTGAAGGGATCATGTCCTCCAGGGCATCATATATAGGTCGCAAATAAGGATCAATTTTTTCTTTTAAATCTCCGGGAAGGAAACCTAAATTTTCACCTGCCTCCACAGCCGGTCTGGTAATAATTATTTTTCTGACTTCTTTATTTTTTAAAGCCCTAACAGCCATGGCTACAGATATATAGGTTTTTCCTGTTCCCGCAGGACCAATTGCGAAAACCAAATCATTTTTATTGACTGCCTGCACCAGTTTTACCTGATTGGGGGTTTTGGCTTTAATAGCAAAGCCTCTGGTACCAAAAACCAAAGTTTCTTCTGCGTCTATCTGAAGCTTTTTACTTGATTCAGATCGTTCTTCGCTTAGATAGGATTTAATGCTTTCTTCGGTCACTTTACCATATTTATGATAATGTTCCACAAGTGACTGAACAATCTGATTAATACGAATGATTTCAGGCGAGCTGCCCTGTATTCTGATTTCGTTGCCTCTGGAAATAATTTTTGACTTAGGAAAGGCGGAAGACAATTCATTGATATTTCGATTTTCCACTCCTAAAAAATCAACAAGGGACACGTTTTCTAAGGTAATCACTTTTTCTACCAAATGCTTATTTTGTTTAAGGTTTTAAAATGAGTTAGTACTAAATTTTATGTAGTTTTGTTTAAAACAAATTTAATTAATAATTCTACTGTTTGTATGCCTTTGATTACTTTTCTATCGGATTTCGGCTGGCAAGATCACTATGTTGCGTCTGTAAAGGCAAAAATATTGACCGAAAACACTGATGTTCAAATCATTGACATATCTCATAACATCAAAAAGTTTGATATCATTCACGGTGCCCAGGTCTTAAAATCTGTTTATCGCGATTTCCCCAAAGGCACCATCCATTTGGTAGCGGTAAATATGCGCTCAAAAGCTAATGAAAGCATGATAGCCTTTGAACTTAATGATCAAATCATTATTGGGAGTAATAACGGCATGTTAGGCCTGTTAGATGAAAAAACTCCTAAAGAAATTATCAAAATTAAGGAAGATGATCGCACAAGCAACTTTCCTGCTAAAGATGTGCTGGCTTTGGCTGCGGTAAAATTAATAAAAGAAAAATCTCTCCTTAAATTAGGTGAAATATTGGATGAGCAAGAGTTTGTACGTTACCTGCCACAACGAGTGAAAGCGACTAGAGAGATTATTCAAGGCCATGTAGTACATATCGATACCTATGGCAATTTAATTACCAACATCAACAAAAAGGATTTTGATATTTTAAGTAAAGAGAAAAGCGTACAGGTAAAATTCAGAAACTATGTACTTTCTAAAGTACAGAATTATTATCATGAAACCACGGGAGGTGAAGCATTTGCTTTATTTAATGACCAAGACGTATTGGAAATAGGTATTAAAGATGGTAATGCCGCAGAGTTGTTGGGTCTGGAATACAGTAGTATGGTTAGTATTCACTTTAATGATTATTAAATATCTTCCTATAATTTATACTTTATCAACTTTATCAGGCTTTTTTGATTGAATTTAATTGATTTTCTTACATCAAGGATTAGTAAAAAAGATATTCCTTCAGACTTCTTTAATGTAGGATTAAATAGTAATTAAAAAAACTTCAATTACTCTATATTTATTACATCCCTATAAAAAATATTCCTCAATTAATTATCTAATTAAACTAGATTTTTGTCCTATAAAAAAAAATTAAAAGTATAAAAATGAGAAAATTATCCCTAATAACATCACTTATGCTATTCATAAGCTATAGTGTAATTAGTCAATCTTACAACCTATATCCAGGCCAATATGAAGGGTATTATATTGATAAAAATGATAATAAAGTAGAAGGATATATACAATTAAATGGAATGTCCAGCAGACCATGGAATTCACAAACTGAAGTTAAATTTTTTGATGAAGAGGCTACAAAAGACGGAAAGGTAAAAAATAGAGAAAAAGATAAGTTTAAGGTTAAAGATATCAAAGGATATTATGCCGACGGCTTCTATTGGGAAGCTTATAAGTTTTCTGATATGAGCGCGGTAGGTCCTGGAATGCTACCTAAATGGTATTTCCTTCAGGAATTAATAGACGGACCTATATCTATTCATAGGTTTTATGAATCGCCAGTAATTATGGGTTCAACTACCGAAGAAATGCATGCAGAGTTTAAAAGATGTTTAGAAAACCCTCAAATTCTAATTGTAAAAGAAGATACAAATAAAGGAAAATTAAAAAACGTAAGGGATATTGACATTTTAGAATACATCTCTCAATGTGAGGTTGTAAAAAAGAAATATCTGAACGGTGGATATGGAATTACACCTAAAGACGACGGTGAAAAGACAGGATTAAAAGGTTTTGTCTCTAAAGTTGTTGATGCCAATACCCTAGGTAATTATATTGAAGAAATAGCTAAAGATTATAACGAAAACTGCAAATAAATTTTACATCTATAAACACAAGAAAAATGATTAAAAAAATTACGCTCATCCTATTAATTACAATTTCATCTTTTAACCTTTACAGCCAAATCCGAGTACAGGCAGACTTTGGTGTTTCTACAGCCACTGGTGATTTCGGTAAAGATGCAAGTCTGGGTATTGGTTATGCTGTAAATGCCAGATGGATGTTTACCGAACAAATTGAAGCAGGTTTAGAATATGACGGTTCAGCTATTTTTTCAGTTAGTGGTGATGGTGGTGGAGACATCGATGCTACGGGAATGACAGGATATTTAGCTAAAGGTTATTACAGCTTTTTTGACGGAGACTACACTCCTTACGTTGCTTTTGGTTTAGGTTTATATAAAGTAGAAACTCCTACAATAACTTATACTGATGGTAATGGAAACACTACTACTTATGAAGGTGAAAGTGACATCAATTTCGGTTTCACTCCTGAAGTGGGGGTAATGCTAAAAAACTTTATAATAGGTGCTAAATTTTCTTACGCTGGTAAAGCGCCGGCTCAAGAAGACATAAATGCTACTTATGCAAGGTTTTTCATTGGCTACAAATTAGATTTTGACGGTATAAGATAGTAATACCAACCATTGTCTCAATATTAAAAAAGCCGGCCTATAGATGTCGGCTTTTTTAATTTACATTAACATTACAAATCCATAAGCCATCTTTCAACATCTTCCAATAATTGGAACCTTGCCTCATCATTATGTAATTCATGCCTTGCACCTTCGTATTTATGAAAGCTTATTAAATTATTTTTAGAAGCCAATTCCTCACTGGCATGGGCATCAGTTATTTTATCATCTGTACCATGTGCTAAGAAAACAGGATGATGGATTTTTTCAGCTTTTGTTAATAAATTTTCTCCCCCGTCCATAATCACTTTAAATAAACGAGCAGATATTTTATCATGGTTAAGAGGATCTTCCATATACTTTTTCACCTCTTTCGGTATGGATGAGATTTGATTTACATCTAATCCGTTACTTTGTGTCAAGGTAGGAATTACTCCTGCTACTGCATTTCCTAATACTATTTTCCATTTAGGAGGATTGAATGCTAATCTGATCCAGGGAGAAGTAGCAATACCTGCCTTTATTTCATTGGACTGGTCTTTTAACAAATAATTTAAAATTATATTTCCGCCCATACTATGTCCGTACAGATATAATTTTGCTTCAATATGATTTCTTCTTACTAAACGGATAAAATATTCCACATCTAATATCAATTGTTCCATAGAAGGTGCATGACCTCTTTTTCCTTCGGAATTTCCGTGCCCCCGTAAAGTTAGAACTGCACTGCTGTACCCTTTTCCACCAAAATATTCAGCCACATGCTTATAACGCCCGGCATGATCTCCAAGGCCATGAACTATCAAAATGATTTTTTCAGGTTCTTCATTGTAAATATAATTTTGAACCTCCATCTTAAGGTTATCGGAGGTTTTAAATGTGGTAATTTCAGCTTCCATTATTTTTTTTGTTTCGAATTATTTTTGAGGGATTATATCCCGTCTTCATTCTGAAATTTATCTTTACTATTTGAGCAGCATATATAATCCTGCCGCTATAGCCGCCCCAACAAAAGGCCCAACAATAGGTACCCAACTATAAGCCCAATCACTGCTTCCTTTCCCTTTTATGGGCAAAAGCTGATGAACTATTCGTGGACCTAAATCACGTGCCGGATTAATAGCATAACCGGTGGTTCCTCCTAATGCAAGGCCAATTCCCCATACCAGAATAGCTACAGGTAGAGCACCTAAGGATCCTAATCCAATTGGTGTATCAGTTTCTCCCATTAGGGCTGCCTGTGTGGAATAAAGTATTACAATAATTAACACAAAAGTGCCCACTACTTCAGAAATAAAATTGGAGGAATAATTTCTGATGGCCGGAGCTGTTCCAAAGGGAGCAAAAATCAAACTTGGATCATCCGATTTATCAAAATGATCTTTGTATACAGCCCAGGCAATAAAAGCTCCGAACCCTGCACCTAAAATTTGGGCGGGAATATAAATCCAAAGCAACTCCCAGGCAAAATCTCCTGTAATGGCTAAAGCCAAACTTACTGCAGGGTTAATATGTGCTCCGCTATAAGGGCCGGCAACCACTACCCCTACAAATACACCAAAAGCCCATGCTGAGGTAATAACCATCCAGCCTCCCTGACTTCCCTTCGTGCCTGGTAATACAACATTGGCTACTACTCCTGAGCCAAATAAAATCAATAAAAATGTACCTAAAAATTCTGCTACAAAAAAATTCATATAGTTAAGATTCCAGCCAATCTTGGCTTCTGCTGTCTGCTTTGTGCCAAAAATGCAAATTTTTCTCGACTTCTTCTATAGTATTTTTGGGATCGTATGATTGATCAATTTCCCAAAGCGACTCAATTGCTTTCATATTGGGCCAGTAGCCTACTGCAAGTCCTGCAAGAAATGCAGCACCTAAAGCTGTTGTTTCTGTTATTTTAGGCCTTTTAATGGTGCATCTTACTAAATCAGATTGAAACTGCATCAGGAAATTATTTTCGGAAGCACCACCATCTACGCGCATCTCAAGAGTTTTTTCGCCCGCATCTTTTTCCATGGCTTTTAAAACATCATTTACCTGAAATGCAATGGCTTCCAGTGCCGCACGCGTCATATGAGCTTTACCCGTACCTCTGGTAAGTCCAAAAAATGCTCCCCTGGCATCCTGGTTCCAATAAGGTGCTCCCAAACCAGTAAGTGCGGGCACAAAATAGACTCCTTCATTGCTATCAATAGAAGTCGCTAATTTTTCTGATTCACTAGCATGTCTAAAAAGCTCCAATCCATCTCGCAACCATTGTATTGCAGCACCTCCAATAAACACACTTCCTTCTAATGCATACTGCACATCATCCCCTATCTGCCAGGCTATTGTGGTTAACAACTTGTTTTTTGATTTTACCGGCTTATCACCTGTATTCATTACTAAAAAGCAACCGGTTCCGTATGTGGTTTTAGCCATGCCCGGTTTAGTACAGAGCTGTCCAAAAAGTGCGGCTTGCTGATCGCCGGCAATTCCGGCAATAGGTATTTTATGAGAAAATATATCTCCGGCAGTGGTGCAATACTGTTCGCTACTTGCCTTTACTTCCGGTAAAATGGAAGCAGGTATATCAAAAATATCCAGTAGTTCCTGGTCCCATTTTTTATCATGGATATTGAACAGCATGGTTCTGCTGGCATTGGTAATATCAGTAATATGATGTTTGCCACTGGTTAGTTTATACACAAGCCAGCTATCTACAGTACCAAAACATAATTCTCCTTTTTGAGCTTTTTCCCTTGCACCGGGCACATTATCTAATATCCATTTTATTTTAGTTCCAGAGAAATAAGCATCTATAATAAGTCCGGTTTTATCGTTGATTTTCTCAGATAGCCCTTTTTTCTTCAATTCATTACAGTAAGAAGCTGTTCTTCTATCCTGCCAAACAATAGCTTTATGGATTGGCTCGCCTGTGTTTTTATCCCATATAATAGTTGTTTCACGTTGATTAGTTATACCAATAGCAGCGATTTGAGAAGGGATGATGCCTGCTTTAGTAATAGCTTCAGTAGCAACAGATGCTTGGGAAGTCCATATTTCTTTGGCATCGTGTTCCACCCAGCCTGACTGAGGAAAAAACTGTTGAAATTCTTTTTGAGCAACTGATATTATTTCAGCTTTTTGATTAAAAACAATAGCCCTTGAACTGGTTGTACCTTGATCTAAAGCTAAAATATATTGAGGTTTACTCATGATTTTCTTAAGTTTTTATGTGTAAATATTATTCTTTAATAATATATCGCAGGGCTAATTTATTAAAATCTGTCAATTGCTTATCAATCCAATACTGATCTTTCTCCAATTCTTTTGCCATTAAGTCTGCCACAATAGGCCCCATTTGTACAGCGGCTCGCGCATCAAGAAATAATATTCTTATTCTTCTTGCCAGCACATCTTCTACTTTTATGGCCATTTCGTTCCTTACAGCCCATACCACCTCAGCCTTAGTATATGGATAGTCAGGATGAAGCTTTTCTTTCATATCAGAATTCTCCTTCCATAATTTCTCTATTTTTTTGGAATCAGAGCCATATATACTTAAATGGTTTTTATTTTTCTCTATGGCATACGCATATATTTTTTGAGTGGCCGATTGACTTTCCTTTACAGATTCTCCTGTTATCTGTGAAAAATAAGCCACCGTATCTTCTCCCATTTTTCTAAAGGTAGTCCATTTACCCCCTATCAAGGTAACCAGTTTACTGTCTGAAACAATCACTTTATGGCTACGTGAAATTTCTTTTGTTTTTTCACCTTCGTCTTCTGGAGCTGCCAAAGGCCGTAATCCTGCATAAACTGAGAGCACATCTTTTCTGGTAGGTGCTTTGATCAAATAGGTAGCAGCCGTTTCCAATACAAAATCAATCTCCTTTTCCAATGCGGCAGGTTCCAATTTTGGCTTTTCCCTTAAAGTGTCTGTAGTTCCTACCACCAATTTATCATGCCATGGCACTGCAAATAACACACGGCCATCACTGATTTCAGGAATCATTAATGCATCATCTTTAGACATAAACGAACTATCCAAAACCAAATGGATTCCCTGGCTTGGCTGAATCATCCTTTTAGCATCAGGATTATCCATTTTTATAATTTTATCAGTAAAAACTCCCGTGGCATTTACTACCATTTTGGCTTTAATTTTAAAAGCCTTCTTGCTTATCTGGTCAGTAACATGCACTCCGTTTATCTTACCGGAAGCATCTTTATTCAAATGAGCTACTTTAGTATAATTTAACATTACTCCACCCAGTGCTTCACATGTTTGTGCAACATTCAAAGCAAGTCTGGCATCATCGAACTGGCCATCATAATATACCACTCCACCCTTCAGCTTTTCCTGCTTAATAGTTGGTAACCGTTTAATGGTTTCTTTTTTAGAGATAAACTCAGAATGACCTAAACGTAATTTTCCAGCCATTATATCGTAAAGCTTTAAACCTATAGTGTATTTCAAGCGATCAAAAAGTGTATAGATTGGAATAATAAAAGGCTGTTCATGTGCTAAATGAGGGGCGTTTTTCAACAATCTTCCTCTTTCTTTAAGTGCCTCGAGTACGAGCATTACATCTCCCTTGGCAAGATAGCGAACTCCCCCATGCACTAATTTAGTACTTCTGCTACTGGTGCCCTTTGCAAAATCAGCTTTTTCTAAAAGTATCACTTTAAGACCTCTCGCCAAAGCATCCAATGCAACTCCCAAACCAGATGACCCCCCTCCTATTATGGCTATATCCCAAAGTAGGTTTTTATCTGCTGCTTTCTTAAGATTGTCTTTTCTATTCATTTTGCTCCGTTTGACTCAATATTACAATAAAAGGAAACATAATGAAAGGTTTTTAATTTTTTTACACTCAAATTAACTTTCTTTTCCCTTCTAATTGTTGCTTTTTATTTTCGTTTTAGTAGTTTTGGGTATTATGACTATTGCTGAAAGACATAAATATATATTAGATCAACTGAATAAAACAGGTTTTGTTAGTGTGGCCGATCTGAGCGAAAACCTTGATGTAACCAAAGTTACCATCCGTAAAGACCTTAAACTTCTGGAAGACAAAGGCCTTTTATTCAGGTCTCATGGAAGCGCCACCTTAGTATCTCCTTACGTAAATGAGAAGCCGGTATATGAAAAAGAATGGTTTCATGTAGAAGAAAAAAAGTTGATTGCCAAAGCAGCCGCAGGCTTAATAGTTGACCATGACGCTATTATTATAGGCTCCGGGACAACAGTTAGTGCATTTGCTCAAGCCATACCAAAAAACGCCCGGCTTACCGTTCTAACATCGGCTATGAATGTAACTATGGCTTTAATGGATAACAGGGAAATAGAGATTGTACAATTAGGTGGTGTAGTAAGGAAAAGCAGCTCCTCTGTAGTGGGTCATTATGCTGAAGAAATGATGGAAAGCTTTGCCTGTAGTAAGCTTTTTCTGAGCGTAGACGGAATTAGTTTGGAACATGGCTTTACTACCTCTAATATGATGGAGGCTCATTTAAATGCTAAAATGATTAAGTCTGTTCAAAAAACTATTGTTTTAGCAGATTCCAGCAAGTTTGGAAAAAAAGGATTTGGTAAAATTTGCGATTTGGAAGATGTTGATCAAATTATCACTAATAAAAATCTCCCAATCAAGTTCATAAATGCACTCGAAGAAAAAGGAATAGAGATTACATTAGTTTAACACAAATTGGAGGAATTAATATTATTATAAAAACGAAATTTAGACAATATATGATTGATACCTAGTTTTTTATAAATAGCCTGTCTGTTGAACGAAAAAGTTAAATCAATTTTTCAGGTTTTAATATCAATATTAAACGTAATTCACCCTTAATAGCTTTTGAATAAATTATATATTTGCATCTAAAATCAGAAAACCTTAAAAAACAGCATTGAGAAGAATATTAACTATAGTTTTCATCCTTATCATCATACTCTCCAGTGCTTATGGAGTGTTTTATTTCTGGAATAAACAGAAAGCAATTGAAGTCTGGGCACTGGTACCTGAAAATGCTTTAATGGTTTATGAAAATAATAATCTTGTGCAAAGCTGGAATTCCGTACAGGAAAACCCCATATGGAAGGATCTGCAAAATATTGAATCCTTTAAACGAATTAAGTCGAATTTTGAAAGCCTTGACAGTCTTACTGGGGAAAAAGGTGCATTAGATGAATTATTCAGAAACAACATATTACTGATCTCAATGCATATCACTTCAACTGATGAGTTTGATTTTGTTTTTTACCAGCCGTTAACAAATACCACCCAAATTAAGCTGATAGAGAATATTGAAGACAATATTGCTGGCCTCACAAAAACAGAAAGAAGATTTGATAATTTCAATATCAACGAATTAAAAAACAAAGCTAACCAGGTGGTTTTTAGTTATCTGTTTTTAAAAGGAAATTTTGTAGGAAGTTTTTCTCCTGTTCTGGTAGAAGATGTAGTCAGAAAAGTAAGTAAAGAGCAATCAGGTTTTCGTGAACAAAATGATGCCAGCTTTAAAATTGCTAAATTTCAAAATGATGCAGGAAATCTATTTATTAATTTTAATCGTTTAGACTGGCTTTTCAAAGTTTTTAGTAATGAAACAGACGATACATTTTTAAGTATCATTAATCAATTTTCAGGATCAACCTTTTTAGATTTTGTTTTTGATGAAAACCAATTATATTTTAATGGTTACACTTTTCTTAATGATTCTAGTACCTATTTAAAGATTTATGAGAATCAGAAAGGCGGAGATATCACCCTTGAAAATTTATTACCTGCCCGTACTGCTTTATTAGTGCATGAAAGATTCAGTAACGCTGAACGCTGGTATCAGGAAACAATTAATTTCTGGAATAATAAAAACAAAGAATTCAAGAGGGAACAAAGTGCAATAGCAGAAAAGTATGCTGTTGACTTCAGAGAATTTTACAAGTTTATGAGTGGAGAAAATGCTCTTGCACTATTAAATAATAATGCATTAAAGAGTGAATCTGATAAATTGGTTTACATTAAATTGAATGAAATTAATGAAGGATTTAATAAATTTAACTCCTTAGCAGAGCAAGCTGCCAGTCATCAGGGAGATAGCCTTTATTATGAATTTTATGCAGAACAGGAAATCCGTGAATTGGCGATTGATGAATTCCCCTACTACCTGCTCGGTCCTAATTTCAAAGGATTCGAAAATACTTTTTATGCAGTTTTTAATGACTTTATAGTACTTAGTAACAATATTCAAACACTGAAAACCTTAATCCTCGATATAGAAACTGAAAGCACATGGGGTAAATCCATTAAACAGAATCAATTTTTAGAGTCTACTTTGCAGGAAGCTAATCTTAGCATATTTGTAAATAACGTTCAGGCATGGCCTATGTTTGTACCCGCATTAAAAAACAAATGGTCAGAGTTTTTTAAAAAATATGAATACCCGCTTAAAAATCTTGAATTGATAGCCCTGCAGTTCAGTAATGAAGAAGATAAATTCTACACCAATATTGAAATTAATCATTATGAACAAGAAATTGCTTCAGGCTTAAATTATTTTGACGTTGTTAAAACAACCAACCTCCCTGCGCCTATTATCAGCAAACCCTTTGTTGTTAAAAATCATGATAGTGGTAAGTTTGAAACAATATTGCAGGACACTACTCATAATATACATTTAATCTCTGATGATGGACAAATCCTCTGGACTGAACCTCTTGACGGCCCAATTATTAGTGATGTATTCCAGATTGACTTTTATAAAAACAATAAACTTCAATATGCCTTTGCCACAAAAAATAACATCTATGTTTTTGACAGAAATGGAATTGCACTGGAAAATTATCCTCAAAACCTTGATATTGAGGGTGACATCTTATACTTCAATATCATTGACTATGATAAAAGCAGGAATTACAGATTTATTACAGCTACCGAATCGGGAGATGTGTATTTAACGAATAAATTTGGTAATCTTTTGGGAGACTGGAACCCAATGAAACTGGGAGATAGAATAGCCTCTGTTCCTGAGCATATACGCATTAGAAGTAAAGATTTCATGGTTATTTTACAGGAAAATGGCACTGTAAATGTAATGAGCAGAAATGGTGAAATGAAACCGAATTTCCCTGTTAAACTGGAAGATCGTTTATCGGCTAACTTATTCTTCGATGTGGGCAATAGCTTTGATAAGAGTTATCTTGTAACCTTAACCAACGGTGGTAAATTAGTGAAATTAAGCTTTACAGGTGAAATAGAAGAGCAATCTCAACTCTACATGCCTACTAAAGAAACTATCTTTAAAATTATTCCTGATGCTACAAACAGAACATTCCTTTTAGCGCGACAGGATCTTAACAGGGTTAGTCTTCTTAAATCAAACGGGGAGTTATTGTTTGAGAAAGACTACCTCAACCGTGATGAAATGGATATACAATACTATCAATTTGCGGCAGAGAAAGAAATAATTGCAATTACTGATAAGGTTCAGGAATTCACCTATATATATACTACAGATGGCACCCTAATTAATAATCAGCCAATAGAGAGTAGCAATGAAGTGGCAATGATTTATTTCAGACAAGATGATTCCATCCATATCTACAAATGCCATGAAAACACCTTCAGTATCTTAAAATTTAATTTTTAAATTCATGCGTTTTTTACTTATCCTCCTTTTTTTATTTTTACAAAGCCCTTTTCTTCAAGCCCAGGAGCCAACTGTGCAGGAGGGTGAACTTACATATAGTCTGGAAACACCGAAAGCCACTATTCAAACTTTCTTAAATTACCTTCAGGAGGATAACTACCATCCTTCCATTGCAGCCAAAACTTTACATCCTGTCTATGTAGGTAGCAAAGACGAAGAAGAGTTGATTGTTCAACTAAAGCAAATTATTGATGGTTCTGGTATATTAATAGAAATGGATGAATTGCCTGAAGAACAGGATTATACCGATACCATTACTAACAAAGACAGATTTGTAATATCTAAAATTGAATTACCAGAAGTCTATCTTGAAAAATATAATGGAAAATGGTATTTCAGCAAACGCACCATTGAAAGAATACCGGAATTACATAAAATGGTTTATCCTTTTGGCACAGATAAACTTATGAAAATACTACCTAAATTAGGACACCAGAAATTCATGGGCCTTCATGTATGGCAGCATATCAGTATTCTGATACTGATTTTATTTTGTGTACTAATACATAAGTTACTTACCTTTTTATTCGATAAGCTGATTTACAGAATCCTGAATAAAAGAGGGTATAAAAGAGTGGCACATAATTATATCCTTCCTGTAGCAAGACCATTCAGCTTGGCTATAATTGTTGGCTTACTCATAATTTTTGTACCAGTAATTCAATTGCCCATTACCATTAACTATTATTTAATTCTGTTACTCTATGCGCTGGTTCCATTATTTGCCACTATTATGATTTATAAGCTGGT
>JBEPWY010000061.1:0-13053 GCA_041642185.1 Marivirga sp. | reverse complement strand
ATAATATCTGTTTCCTCCTTTATTTGCCAGATTTTTTCCTCCAGCATCGCTAAATTAGCTCCTTTATCTTGCCAGTGTAAAGGAGTTTGTATTAAAGAAATTCTTAAATCTTGCATAATATATCTGCTGCTTTTTGTAAAGTTTCTTCACCCTTGGCAAAGCAAAAGCGAAGTAAATGATCATCTTTTCTGTCCGAATAGAAGGCTGATACAGGTATGGAAGCCAATCCATGTTCCTTGATCAGTTTTTCTGCAAATTCCATATCAGGCAGGTCTGAAATTCCACTATAGTCCAGTATTTGGAAATAAGTACCGTAAGAAGGCACTATTTTAAAGCGGGATTTTTTCACTGCTTCAACAAAAAAGTCACGCTTTTTTTCATACATATCATTTATGCCTGAATAGTTCTTTTCATGCTGTAAATATTCAGCCAATGCATACTGGCTTGGTGTATGAACGGTAAAACAGTTGTATTGATGCACTTTCCTAATCTCCTTCATTATCATTTCAGGGGCGACAACATAGCCTATTTTCCAACCGGTAGCGTGAAAAGTTTTACCAAAGGAATAAACAGCTATACTTCTGGAAGCAAGGAATTCATCTTTTAATACGCTAAAATGTTCTTTGCCCTCAAAAATAATATGCTCATATACCTCATCGCTTAAAAGCATAAGTTGTGGATTTGCTTTTAATATATTTTTTAGTTTCTCCACATCCTGCTTGCCCAGCACGGCTCCTGTAGGGTTATGCGGAGTATTGATCAATAATATTTTGGTGTTTTTGTTGATCGATTGATTAATCAACTCCCAGTTGGGTGAAAAATCAGGACTTTTTAAAGCCAGTGGAACAGGAGTTGCACCGGCTAATTCAATGGCAGGAATATAACAATCATATGCAGGCTCTAGTACAATTACTTCATCACCCTTTCCTACAGTAGCCATTATAGAAGAGAAAATAGCTTCGGTTGCTCCTACTGTTACAGTTATTTCTTTATCTGGATCTAATGATACTCCTCCGGTATTTTTAATTTTTTCAGCAATGGCATTTCTTAACAAAGGTAAACCAGGCATAGGCGCGTATTGGTTGTGACCTATTTGCATATTCTGATAAACCAAATCAATTAATTCCTGGGAAACAGGGAATTCCGGAAATCCCTGAGCCATATTAACAGCGTCATATTCAGAAGCCATCTGGGACATAACGGAAAAAATAGTGGTACCAACTTTAGGTAATTTTGATTCTAACTGCATGAGAATGAGGTTTAAAAAGCTTTATAAACAAAAAAAGCCGACATAACTGCCAGCTTTTTAATTGAATTAAATGTTGTAATTAAGAGTTCTTTTTCTCCTGAACTTCAATTCTGATTTCTTGTGCTAAGTTTTTCAACTCTTGCATTCCTTTTCTAACTCTAGTACCAGCTGCTTGGTTTTCTTTGTCGTAGAATTTTTCAAAATCACCTTCTAGTCCCATTACTAGATCTCTTACTTGTTCGAATCTTTTCATTCTTATTTTAGTTTACGGTTGACTAAATAATTAATTTAACTGGAAGCAATATAGGCAAAAACATTAAAAAACAACAATTAGAGCCGCTTTTTTGGTAAAATTTTACTCATTAAATGATTTTGCCAGCTCATTTTCCCTATAATGACCACTTGTAAGCTTTACTTTTATGGCTTCAAATGCCTCTATAGTACGGTTTACGTCCTCAATACTGTGTGAAGCAGTAGGTATTAACCTTAATATAATTGTGTCTTTAGGCACAACAGGATAAATCACTACAGAGCAGAAAATATTGAAATTTTCACGTAAATCATAAGCTAATGATGCTGCTTCCCCCACAGTACCATTTAAAACAACAGGTGTTACAGGCGACTGGGTATATCCAATGCTGAATCCTTTTTCTTTTAATCCTCCCTGTAATGCATTTACTATCTTCCATAAGTTTTTCTTATGCTCGGGCTGATCTCTTAAAAGTTCCAGTCGTTTGATGGCTCCTTCAACCATTGGCATAGGCAACGATTTGGCAAAAATTTGAGAACGCATATTAAAACGAAGGAATTTTACAATATCCTTATCTCCTGCAATAAATGCTCCTATTAAGGCCATTGATTTTGCAAAAGTACTGAAGTATAAATCTATCTGATCCATTACTTCTAAATGTTCACCAGTACCGGCACCTGTTTCACCCATGGTTCCGAAACCATGTGCATCATCTACAAACAAGCGGAAATCATATTTCTCTTTTAAAGCAACTACTCTTTTTAGATCGCCCATGGCGCCAGTCATACCAAATACTCCTTCAGTAATAACTAATATACCACCACCTGTTTCAGCAGTTAGTTTGGTAGCTCTTTGTAATTGCTTTTCTAAGCTTTCAATGTCATTATGAGGATAAACAAATCGTTTACCCATATGTAACCTTACCCCATCAACTATACAAGCGTGAGATTCGGCATCGTAAACAATGGCATCTTTTCTTCCTACTACAGCATCAATAACAGACAATACGCCCTGATAACCGTAGTTTAACAACATTACATCTGGCTTTTTAATAAATTCTGCCAGTTGTTGTTCTAATAACTCATGTTGTGAGGTGTTCCCTGACATCATTCTGGCACCCATTGGATAAGCCAAACCCCATTTAGCGGTCGATTCGGCATCAGCCTTTCGCACCTCAGGATGATTAGCCAAACCTAAATAGTTATTTAAACTCCAGGTAAGTACTTCTTTTCCTCTAAATGTCATGTGCGGAGATATTTCTCCCTCCAGCTTAGGGAACATGAAATATCCCTCCTCTATATTGGAATGCTTGCCCAATGGGCCTCTATCTACTTTTAATTTCTCAAATAAATCCACGATTGTTTCTTTTATTGATATGTATATTTTCTTGATTCGATCAACAAATGTAACAAAAAAGAGTTCATGAAAAAAATTAGCATGAGCCTTTAAACGATGATTCTTTAGCAAAAAACCTAAATATTACGTAGCATTGTGTATCGATTTTAAGATTATTTCTAAGGATTAATTTATGGCAGATATCAAAAAAATATTAATAGCCAATAGAGGCGAAATAGCCTTGCGCGTAATGCGTTCGGCAAAAGAAGCAGGAATTAAGACTGTAGCAATTTACAGTGAGGCTGACAGAAACTCACTTCACGTACGCTATGCGGACGAAGCAGTTTGTGTAGGTCCTCCAGCCTCTTCAGAAAGTTATTTAAGAATAGATAAAATATTAAAAATCTGTAAGGATTTAAAGGTAGACGCTATTCATCCCGGCTATGGCTTCCTATCTGAAAATGCAGATTTTGCCCGACAAGTAGCCGAAGCAGGAGTCATTTTCATTGGCCCCTCGCCTGAAGCCATTGAAATTATGGGGGATAAACTCTCTGCTAAAGAGGCTGTTTCCAAAAGAGATGTGCCCTTGGTTCCCGGTCTGGATAAGGCAATAACGGATATAAAATTTGCTAAAGAAAAAGCCGAAGAGATCGGTTATCCTATCCTGATAAAAGCCAGTGCAGGTGGCGGAGGTAAGGGAATGCGAATAGTGGAAAACCCTAAAGATTTTGAAGAACAGATGGATATGGCCGTATCTGAAGCAAAAAATGCTTTTGGTAACGGTGCCGTTTTTATTGAGAAATTTGTAACCTCTCCCCGACACATAGAAATACAAATTATTGGTGACCAGCACGGAAACATAGTACATTTATTTGAAAGGGAATGTTCTATTCAAAGAAGGCACCAGAAAGTTATTGAAGAAGCTCCTTCCAGTGTTTTAACACCTGAAAAACGCGAGAAAATGGGACAGGCCGCTATTGATGTAGCCAGATCATGTAATTATTTTGGCGCAGGCACTGTGGAATTTATAGTGGATGAAAAACTAGATTTCTACTTTCTGGAAATGAACACCCGATTACAGGTGGAGCACCCGGTTACAGAACAAATTACTGGAATTGACCTGGTAAAAGAACAAATCAGGATTGCAGAAGGTAAAACACTTTCTGTAAAACAGGAAGATTTAAAAATTATTGGCCATTCTGTTGAAGTGCGTGTATATGCCGAAGACCCTAAAAATAACTTCCTGCCTGATATAGGAAATCTGGCAGTTTATAAAAGACCGCAAGGCACCGGAGTTCGTGTGGACGATGGTTTTGAACAAGGTATGGATATCCCTATTCATTACGATCCCATGATTGCCAAACTTATCACCTATGCCGATAGCCGTGAAGAAGCAATTAATAGAATGGTACGCGCAATAGAAGAATATGAAATAGTGGGCATTCAAACTACCCTCAGCTTTTGTAAATTTGTGCTTGAACATGAAGCATTCACAAGTGGGAATTTTGATACTAAATTTATAGAGAAATATTTCACTCCTGAGTCTTTGGAAACTGAATTAACCTCAGAAGAAGCTGAAATCGCAGCTGCTTTGGCGGTTAAAATCTGGACCGACAGAAAAGCAAAGATGACGACTAAAGAAGAAACTCAGAACAAGGTCTCTATGTGGAAAAAGAACAGGTTATAATTCATGGCTGAAATAAAACCTATACAAGGATGGCGGTATAATAATGACCTGCAAAAGGAAATTGAGATGCTGACAAGTCCGCTTTTCGATGTAGTTTCTGAAAAACACAGAGAATCGCTTTATAAAAACGAATTAAACAGCATTCACTTATCAGTTCCCAAAGGACCAAATGCATCGGACAAAGCCGCCGTAACCTTAGAGAGATGGAAAAAGCAGGGGATTATTCAGCAGGATCCTTTACCAGGAATTTATGTGTATTACCAATATTTCACATTGCCAGGATCGCCCCGAGAGCATGTAAGGAAGGGATTTATAAGTTTTATTAAAGCTTATGACTGGGATGATAAAGTTATTCTCCGTCATGAAAACACCATCCCTAAATCCGTTAATGATAGGATTGAAATACTTGAAAAGACACAGCTGAACGTTAGTGCCACACACGGTCTTTACACTGATGATGAATTCGAGTTAGAACAGTATATGGATGAAAGCATGCTGAGCCCCTTGAGTGAGATTGAAGATTATCAGGGAGTAAGAGAGGTGATCAGTGTGATCCATGACGCCAAAGTGATCAGAAAATTTATCGACAAACTGGCACCGCAGAAGATCATTCTGGCAGATGGCCATCATCGCTATGAAGGCTCCATGCTTTACAGAAAGAAAATGATGGAGGAAAACCCTGACCATACTGGTGAGGAAGGTTATAACTACCACATGATGTATTTCACTAATGCCAATTCCGATGATTTGCGCATTCTGCCCACACACCGGCTTATTCAGGGACTAGAAAAGTTTTCTGAAGTGGAAATAATGGAGATGCTACAAGAGGATTTTCTGGTTAAGCCGGTGGAAAATGCTTCAGAAATTAATGAAATCATATTAGGTAAAAAATGGGCCTTTGGTTTAATATTTAAAGATGACACTTATAAAATTCGCTTAAAACCCGAAAGAATTGATACGATGGAGTGGCCTTTCCCAGATGTGGTAAAACATCTGGACTTAACTGTTCTGCATTATTTTTTTATTGAAAAGATTTTGGGAATTAAAGGAAAAGAACAACGTAGCTCAGAGAAAATCTCTTTTGAAAGGAACTTTGTCAACTGCCTTACCAAAGTAATGAAAGAAGAGGCCCAGTTTGCCTTAATCACGAAAGAAATAAGCATGGAGCAAGTAAACCAGGTTTGCCTGAGCGGTTACACCATGCCTCAGAAATCTACTTACTTTTACCCGAAAACTATTTGCGGATTTTTATTTAGCTCAATAAAAGAAGATGAATTTAACTTACCCCCTTATTTTAGGATCTAAATCACCCAGAAGAAATGAAATTTTGCAAAAAGCAGGATTTCATTTTACTGTGGAAACCAAAGACACCAAAGAGGATTACCCACAAGACCTGCCCCATACCGAGGTAGCGGCCTATTTGGCCGAGAAAAAAGCCAGGGCCTTTCTGGAAGAAGGAACCTATAAGAACAAAATCATACTCACTGCCGACACAACTGTTTTAATTGACAATGAGCTACTGGAGAAACCCCAGAATGAAGAAGAGGCTTTTAGCATGTTGAAAAAATTAAGCGGCAGAAAGCATCAGGTAATATCCGGTTTTTGTGTGTTGCTAAATGGGGAATTGAAAAAGTATGCTGATGAAACACTGGTTTATTTCAATAGTATTTCGGATGATATAATTTGGGACTATATAAAAAACCATCAACCATTTGATAAGGCAGGTGCTTATGGCATACAGGAAGGTATAGGCCTCACGCATATAGAAAAACTGGAAGGTTCTTATTTTACTGTGATGGGCTTACCAATACATAAAGTTTATCAGGCTTTAACAGCTATTCACTGATGCGTGCCATCTGGAGGTATTTTGTTGATTTTCACAAAGAAGTAAAGCACCCTGCAGGCTTATATGCATGGATAACAGCTTTTATTACTGTACTCACTGTTATCAATTATAGTATTAATCTTGAAAAATGGATGGATAGGCTAAAGCCGGATGTCTTACCCTATCTGGTACATTTTATATTATATGCATTCATTTATTTCGTGATTGTATTTTTGTGCTATCACTATAAAGCCATTCCAAATGTTTTCAAAAACAAGGCTTTTATGCTCAAAAGTATATTCATGCTAGTTCTTTTAAGCGTTGATGTAAACTTTCATTACCACAAAGAACTGGTGAAAAACCTTTTTGAGGCAAAGGATCGCTACTATATGTACAAAGTGACCGGCCAGCTAAACAGCATATTTGTAATGCTTCTTCCTTTAATAATCTATTACCTGAAGTTTGAAAAAACCAATGATAACTTTTACGGATTAAAAGCCTCAGCTAAAAATATAAGTCAGTATTTACCATTGATTCTATTAATGTCTCCCTTAATTTTTGTCGCTTCCTTTGAGGGCAGCTTTCAGGATTATTACCCGCGCTTTAAAGAAGCAGCCAAATTTATGGATTGGTCCGTTGAATTAAGAGCTACAGTATTTGAGGTATTTTATGCATTAGATTTCCTTTTCACAGAGCTTTTATTTAGAGGTTTAATGGTATTGGGCTTTACTGCCTTTTTGGGCCCAAGGGCTATTTTACCGATGGTGGGTATTTATGTAGCCTTACATTATGGCAAACCATTAGGGGAGACTATCGGGTCGTATTTCGGTGGTTATATATTGGGTGTATTGGCTTATCAAAGCAGGAATATTTGGGGAGGAATTATTGCTCATATGGGAGTGGCACTGTTAATGGAACTAGCCGCCTGGTGGCAGAAAGCTTTAAATAATTAGATAGTCATATTAACCAGCATTTTATGGGCTCTTTCAACAAATTAAAACCCTTTTGCACCTTCAGAGTTAAGAGAATTATAATTTATTATGGTTACACTCTCAATTATTAAATATACCCAAAACAAATGGTGGGCATTTAAACAAATGCAGCTATTGCCTCCGAAACTATCTGAAGTGAACGGTTGCACATTCACTAAATTACTGGGTACAGGAAGTGGTTTTGGCTTCAGTTTATGGCCGGATTTTTCTACTTATGCGCTGCTTATGAGCTGGGAAAAACCCCAACATGCCGAAGACTTTTTTAATACTTCGGAAATATTTTCTCTCATACAACATCAATCTGAAAATATAGAAACTTATTATTTAGAACCCATTGGTGCTCACGGGAGTTGGTATGGGAAAAACCCTTTTTTAAAATCAGCTGATTACACCGGTGGAAAAATAGCTGTAATTACCCGTGCTAGAATCAATATTCATAAATTGCCCCGTTTCTGGCAGTATGTACCGGAAGCAAGTAAAGCTATTCAAAATGCTAAAGGCCTACAATTTACTAAAGGGATAGGCGAATGGCCATTAATTGAACAAGCCACCTTCAGCATTTGGGACAATGAAGCCGCTATGAAGACATATGCTTATCAGGATGTGCATAAAAAAATTATAGAAAAAGTAAAGAAAGAGAATTGGTATAAAGAAGAGCTTTTTAGCAGGTTTAATGTCGTAAAAAGTTTTCATCATAGTAATGACAAAACTGTGGCATTACAATAACGTATTTAACATCTAATTAACTTTTAGAGATTTATGAAGAAGATATTACTCCTTTTACCTGCCGTATTATTTATATTCCAAGGTTGTTCCCAAAGAAGTAAAAAAGTAGCTCCCGAAGAAAAGCAAGATCTAAAGCTATCGGAAAAATTCGGTGATTATTGGTATCAGGGCAAAGCTGAGCTAGCATCTTATGAACTAGAGCAAACCCGTTATGGAGAAATAAGAAATGGCCATGCAGTCTTGATATTTGTAACCGAAGATTTTTCCAAGGAAAAACAGGTAAAGCTGGATAATCCCTCAGAAACTCCAAATGATGCCCAAAAAGTGATGAAACTTAATTTTACCAAAAAGTTCAACACTGGTATTTACCCATATTCTATCATGACCTCCACTTTTTCTCCTGTTTACCCTGAAAATGATTTGCACGCAGTAAAAGTAACCACCAGTGTTCAGGAATGGTGTGGCCATGTATTTATGCAATTGAATAAAGAAAATGGTAATTATAATGCACTTATCAGGTCTTATTTCGAAAGTGAGGGCGATCAAACAAAAACATTAGAAAAAACATGGCTGGAAGATGAGCTTTGGACAATGATCCGTTTAGACCCATCCGCTATTCCTATCGGAAATATTCATATCATCCCTTCAACAGAATACATTCGCTTAAAGCATAAAGAACTGAAGAGCTATAATGCTGAAATCACGAAATCAAATACTGACTCAGTTTCAGTTCTCTCTCTGGAAATACATGAACTAAAACGTATTTTAAAAATCTTTTATAGCCAGGAGCATCCTTATACCATCCAAAAATGGGAAGAAACATTTCCTGAAGGGGGAGAAATGATGACAAGCACCGGCATTCTTAAAGAAAGAATTATGCTTGATTATTGGAATAAAAATGGAGTAAAAGATAGTGTTTATAGGGAAGAATTAGGGTTGGAATAAGATTATTTACTTTAACATGCTTAACGATCCTCATTAAAAATTAATGAGATCCCATTTCATTAACCGCATTCCCACCTGCGTGGGAATAGCCTGCCCCGCCTCATAAGCGGGGACGGAATCGTTATTATTTTTAGGTTAGGACATCAGGGACTTTAAAATATACGTACAGAAGTTTTTGATCAAGGATTATGATGACTAGAAAACTCTAATTTTTTTCTGAATTTATTCTTATAAAGTCTACAATTAATAAAGACTTTTTCATTCCTTAGAAATCGGTAATCCCTAACGGTCTAGTCATCCCATGCAGATGGGGATCTGATCATTTCAATCAGTGGTTGAAATATCTATTATTTCTAATAAAAACAATAAGGACAAACCTCATTTGACCGTATCGATCTCAAACTAAAAAAAGCCACATCCTACCCACCCTTAATTATCAAGGCAAGCCTAATTACACTCAAAACCCTTCTATAATTACTGTGCCGCTACTTGCATTAAAAGCCCACAAATGTAGGCTGCATAAGTACCCAGCGCATAGCCCAATACAGCCAAAAGCACTCCTACAGGAGCCAGACTGGAGTGAAATGCCCCTGCTACAATTGGTGCTGAAGCCGCTCCACCAACATTGGCCTGGCTTCCTACTGCAACAAAGAAATAAGGTGCTTTAATAATTTTGGCAACTAATAAAAGTAGAATGATATGCACACTCATCCAGATTAAACCCACTATAAAAAAGCCTGGATTATCGAAAATAGCTGTCACATCCATCATCATTCCAATAGTTGCTACCAATACATAAATCATTACGCTTCCCAAACGAGAGGCCCCTACCCCTTCCAGCTTTCTAGCCCTGCTAAATGACAAGACCAAGCCAATAGTTGTAGCAATTACCACTATCCAAAAGAACGAACTGGTCAAACTAAATTTATCCAGTTGAGGTGCGTTTTCGGCTATCATTGGTGCTATCCAGTCGGCACCAAAATGAGCAATACCTGTAGCACCAAAGCCCACTGCAAGTACCGTCATTAGTTCGGCCAAAGTAGGTATTTTCATAATAGATGCCTGATATTTTTCAATGCTATTTTTAACTTCTTCAATAGAAGAGGCATCGGCTTTCAATTTACCATCCAGCTTTTTAGAGATCCCAACACCATATAGTAAAAAAGCCATCCAGATGTTGGCCACTATCACATCTACGGTAATCATAGTAGCAAAAAGATCCTCACTGGCACCAAAAGTTTCGAACATCGCGGCCTGATTTGCCCCTCCACCAATCCAGCTTCCTGCTATTGTGGCCATTCCTCTCCAAACTGCATCAGGTCCTGCGCCTCCCACTACATCAGGTGCAAAAGCGGAAACAATTAAAATTGCTATTGGGCCTCCAATTACAATACCTACTGTACCAGTCAGAAACATAACCACTGCTTTTTTTCCCAATCGGGCAATACCCTTTAAGTCGATACTTAAGGTGAGCAATACCAAAGAAGTAGGCAATAAATAACGGGAAGCTACAAAATAAAGATCTGATTCTTCTCCAGATATAATCCCAAAAGTATTTAACAATGACGGAAGAAAATAACAAAGTAATATAGAAGGAATAAAGCGGTAAAATTTTTGCCAACCTGGCCGCTTACTGGAAGATGTAATGAATACAAAAGCTAAAATTAACATTAGCAAACCGAAAACTACGGCATCATTGGTAATAAAAGGGGTATCATTCATTTCTTGTATTCTTTTAAAATGCTTAAAAATTCACTTAATATCATTGCTGTAGCACCCCAAACTATTTTGCCATCAATGTCAAAATAGGGTGCTTTTAACCGTACTTCCTGTCCTACAGTCAGTTCTGTTTCTTTAATAGTATCTGCTGCCAGTAAATGATTAATCTCTGTGGAAAAAATATGTTCCACTTCATAAGGATCAGCAATAAATTCTGGTTTTTCTTCAGTAAAACTAATTATAGGGCTAACAATAAAATTACTGGCTGTAATATGCAAGTCCGATAAAGAACCAATGATTTGATAGTCCTGAATGCTGACACCTATTTCTTCTCTTGTTTCTCTAATGGCTGTATAAACCAATGAAGGGTCACTTTTATCCCTTTTTCCACCAGGCAAACTTACCTGCCCACCATGTACACCCACATAATTATGGCGTTGTGTGAGCGGAAAACAAATTCTCCCATTTTCATCAGGGTACAGCAAAATCATAACAGCTCCTTTTCTGGCAGGTTTCTCATGTTGCATCCGAAAAGGTGTGCCTAATTGCTGAGCCAGCATTCTCTGATGGGCAATATTACCCGGGAGCGTATTTTTAAGTCTTTCCTGAAGAAAAGTGACAATATCTTTCATTGAACTAATTAGAAATTATTGTTTCTCTAGATTTTGGTCTCAAAGTTTTTCAACGACAATAATACAAAAGATTATGGACCTATCAGTAAAATAAGCTATGCTTTATGCGTGCATAAAATTATATATACATAGGTTAAATTTATTTTAAGGATATTTGATGAATTAAAAAAGACAGCATGCCTTATTTTTACTATTTTAATAGATTATTATTTACCTTCTTATTTATTAGCACGCAAAGTATTTTCGCACAAGCACCTGAAGGGTACTATACTGATGCGGAAGGTAAATCCGGTTACCTGTTAAAAACAGAGTTATTTTTTATAGTCGACAATCATACTGACAGAGGTTATTCAGCTTTATGGGAGCTTTACAAAACTGCAGATGTAAGACCTGATGGATTTCTTTTAGAAATTTATTCCAATTGTAATTTTGAATTTGGTACTGATCAGGATAACGGAACAGAAGGAAACTCAGAATGTGATAAGTATAACAGAGAGCATACTTTTCCGCAAAGTTGGTTTAACTCTTCTTCTATTCCCAGAAGTGACGCTGTGATGGTATTGCCTTCGGATAAAAATGTAAATAGTGTCAGAAGCAATTTCCCTTATGGGGAAGTGAGTAACCCAAGCTTTACATCCCTAAACGGCAGCAAACTGGGACCTAATGCATTGGCAGGTTATTCAGGAACCGTATTTGAACCAATAGATGAGTATAAGGGAGATTTAGCCAGAATTTATTTTTACATGGCCACTCGATACCAAACAGATATTGATAGTTGGAAACAATTTACAAGTGAGTCTGATATTGTATTAAATGGTACGGAGACTCAGGTTTATGAAGATTGGGTTGTGAATATGTTAATCAAATGGCATAAACTGGACCCTGTAAGCCAGAAAGAAATTGACAGAAACAATGCTATTTATGCACATCAAGGCAACAGAAATCCTTTTGTAGACCGCCCGGAATATGTGGATTGTATTTGGGGAGAAAGCTGTAATGGTCAGCCAATTTCAAAACTGGAAACAAATACAAATACCTTAAATTTTGGCAGTGTAACCTTTGGTGACCAGCCAGTTGTAAAGGAATTTATTTTACAAGGCTCAGAAATTACTCAGAATATTAGCCTTAGTATCAATTCGGAAATTTTTTTAGTATCCAATTCCGTAGAGGGTGAATTTTTATCCAATTTAACCATTTCTGCTAATGGAAACGGGGAAGTGAATGATACAATATATGTTAAATTTGAAGCTATCAGCAATGAAAATCAAAACTTTAGCGAACCATTATTAATTTCCCAGGCTGAAGTACAGGAAATAACTATTAGTCTCGAAGGCTCTGTAGAGAAAGATGTTGACGTTTTTTTGAGTTTCGTTAATTCTGAATTAAATATTGATGCAGAAAATGATTCTGTTTATGAAATAACAGTTTTTAGTCATAAAAAACTGAGTTTCCAGCTAGATTTTCAGCTTTGGTTATCAGGTTTTAATAACATCTCTTATCCGGAGGAATTCAGCACTACACCTGAAGCAGATGGAAATATAATATCTTTATTTATTCCAGAAAATGACAGTATTGCGGTTTTCCAGCTGATCCTTGACACTGCTCTTTTAAAAACCGATACTGAAAAATCATTCTCGGTAAGCTTTTTTGGTTCTAATTTTTACCAGATAGGCGACAAGACAAAAGTAACAGT
>JBEPWY010000060.1:6372-13097 GCA_041642185.1 Marivirga sp. | reverse complement strand
CAGATTTTCTGATCTTAAATGTAGGTCCGGCAGTTTCTCTATATCAACAGGAAATTGACAGAGTGAAATATACCTTAACTTATAATGATTATGATACAGCAGACATTAATAGAGCTTTAGACCATGACAAAAGAATGTTTTCATTAATAGATGATCCTTCATTGTGTTCTAAATATTTAGAATCAAGTAAGGATATAATGTCCTCTAACTTAGCAGAGATTGTAAATACAGCAGACACAATCTCTGATAATCATGTGGCATGGTGGAGATTAAATGCTTATGACCCTGCCAATCACTTAATGTCCTTATCAATACCTGTCTTAAGTTTATTAGGTGGCGCAGATAATCTTGTCCCCCCTGAAACCAATAAGGATCTTATGATATCATTGCTTGAAAAATCTTCAAGCCCTTATTATAATGTTCATGTTTTTGACAATGCCAACCATGATCTGGAAATCTATGGGAGGCTGGAGGGCAATGCCTGGGATTGGCCGAAAAGCTATTGGGTATGGCCAAGGAAAGCAGATGATCATTATGAAGTAATTAAATCATTCCTGGAGAAAATCAGATAATATATTCTTTAAGATTTATAAACTTTGTTACCTCAGATTAATAGTATTTTTATTGAAGGACCATACAAAGCTGAGGGATTATAGGATTCTAAAAGATTTCACATAATGAAGATTTAATTCGCTTTTGTACAATTTTTTTTGTTTAAAACTTGCGATCTTGACGACTTAAATCCTTGATGATGCACCAAATTGATTCATTTCCTTAATTTCTTGGGTTCCACTTAACTTTAGAATAAAGGTAATTGTCCAAAGATAATTTGCAGTTTGAAGAAGAAATAGAGCTATAACCATTAAAAACAAAATATGAAATACCTTCTATCTTTTTGTTTTTTTATATTAATTAATCCATTAGTTATATCACAAACCAATCATAGAAATAACTTTAGCAAAGAATATTGGAATGATTATTTAGGCGTGTATTCTTCTCGTGAAGAAAAAAATGATTTTACGCTAAGCATTACATGGGGAAATCGCTTAGTGCTTACCAATTTAAATAGCGGTAGGTATTATGTATTTGCTAATACTGAGTCTGACAAGTTTGCTTCGGGGGATAGCCTGACATTGCAATTTATAAGATCTGATGCTAAACAAGTTATATCATTTCTGTTAAATGGAACAGAAAATGCTGCAGCAGACAAGGAAGAGATGGTAATTGAGAACATTACTATTCAATCTATTGATGCTGAGATCTCTGGAACGCTGCTTAAACCTGTTGGCGATGGTCCACATCCATTATTAATAATGAACGGGGGTGCGAGTTGGATAATCCGGGATACTAATCTGGATCTAGCTTTACAACACGCTTCAAAAGGTAGAGCAACTTTCGTGTATGATAAACGCGGATTTGGAGAATCTTCTGGCGAGCAAAATGTTCCATTTCAAACAACTGCAGATGATATTAAAAACATTGCAAAGTACTTTAGCTTTCGAATGGATATTAATCCATCGAAGATAGGTATCTCTACCTATAGCCAAAGTGGTTGGTATGGAACGTTAGCCTCCTCCCAATCAGATCATATATCTTTCCAAATCTTAAATGTTCCTGCTGCAACTACTATTGAGAGGCAGGAAAGGCAAAGGGTCATGACTGAGATGAGTCTTGATGGTTTTCCGGAACAAGAAATAGAAAATGCCCTCTCATTATTTGATTTAATGTCAAATTTTTCAAAAACCGGCACAAAGTGGAATGAGTATATTGCCATGAGGGAAAAATTTTCTGATAAGGACTGGATTAATTATTTATTTGCACCGAAAAATAACAGTCAAGAGACATGGGCTTGGGGTAGAATGAATTGGCAATATAACCCACTCCCTGCCCTACTAAAAATTAAAATCCCGACATTAGTAATCTTAGGAGAAAATGATCCAAAAGTACTTCCAGATGTTAACCAGTCAATTTTTGAGTTGATCATAAAAACAGTTTGTCCACCGCATTCTAAAATTATAGTTATTGATAAAATGGACCATGGTCTGACTATGACAGAGAAAGCCGGAAGGAAAGCGCCGTCTTCGTATACATATGCAGAGGGGTATTTTTCGACCAAAGAGCACTGGTTAAAGAGTATACTTAAAAATGATTAAATAAAGATTACAATTAGAAAACAAATATTAACAAAATCTGTTGAAGAGTTTAATGATCCTTATTTTTTTCGGTCTTATTAATTACAAGGAAGGAAAAATCAGATTTTGTACCTTTTGGAAAGAGAAAAGGTATATAAAAATTCGAATTTAACCCTTGCCGAATTGGCGATAAAAGTAGGAATTGAAAGAAGCAAATTATCAGCTTTAATAAATAACCTCTTTAAGAAATCATTTAATAAATTGATCAAATACAGAATAGAAGAAGTTCAGGAGTGTGTGGAACAATATTATTTACCAAATAAAAATTTAAGTTCGCTAGCATAGGATGCAGGTTCAACTCCTTACCAACTTTTAACAGGTCCTTTAAGTCTGTAACAGGCCAGCCCCCATCAGAATACAAAAAAAATCTGGTCATTCCATTGAATGAATAGATTTATTCTTACTTAAAGAATAAAATTGACTCGACTAATCATTAATATTTTTATGAAGACATGTTATCTTATATTTCTTGCATTGATTTCAATTAATCATCAAATAGTGGCTCAGCAATATTTTGACTGGTCTGAAGATATCCTACGTCTTGATGATGGTCTACGAAAGACACATATTGACTTGTTTCATTCATTGCCAGAGGCCGATTACATAGAACTCATCAACATCCTTAAAGAAGACGCTTATTCCCTTGACACAACACAATTTAATTTAAGAGTGCTTGAAATTGTCTCCGCTATAGGCGATATGCATACACGTGCGTCTTTTAACTGGAAATATAAGTTGCCTCTACATATCTTTCTTTTTAAAGAAGGATTTTATATACGTGCTATAGATGCCCAATATGAAAATCTTCTTGGTGATGAGATAATGGAGATAAATAACATTCCTGTGAAGGAAGTTTTTAATCGTGTTACCAGGCTTACTTCTGCGGACAATATCTATGGGTATTATAACAACAGTATGGATTTAATAGTCCTTCCGGAAATACTGGCTTATTTGTCTGTGGTTTCTGATCCGACAGATCCCGTCTCACTAAAATTAAGAAATTCAGGTCATGTTGAACTAAAGGCGGAAACTTTTACAATACCGGAGGAAAAAATGATTCATATTTTTCAGAAAAGCGATAATGAAATACCACTTTATATAAAATCATTTTTAACCGGTCCTTACTATTATACCTATCGTCCAGAACATAAGATTTTTTACATACAACTAAATACCATACGTAATCCATCAGAAGAGAAATCATTTGAGTCATTGTTCAATGAAATAATAGAAGCAATAGATCAAGCAGCACCAGAAAAATTGATATTGGATCTTCGTTGGAATGGAGGTGGGAACGACCCTGTTTATCGCTCCTCATTACCAAAATTTGTTGCTGCAATAATTAGAAATAATCTGAATTCTCCTGATAAATTTTATACGGTTACAGGAAGATATACGGCCTCGGCAGCTCAACATTTAATTAATGATCTTGAGTATTTGACAAATACTACTTTTATCGGGGAACCAACAAAGCAAAACGTTCATTTTTTTTCTGATAGCCGATGGTTTACTTTGCCAAATTCGAAAATTAGGATTGCTGCATCCGCTGGCTGGTTACAAAACTATATTCCTAAAGGCATTGAAGATCGCGTACTTTTTAAACCGGACATATTCATTCCATGGTCTTTTGAAAGTTTTAATGAAAACATGGATCCAGTCCTAAATTATATTGAAAGCAACTAGTTTTATTATACCGATGAATATAAACAGGTCACTAATCATTGGCTGCATAATAATAGGGATTTTTATTTCTACAATGTTATTCTTTACCACTAAAAAATGGACTTCAGAAATATCAGAAAAGTCAGTTAATCCTTCTGAAATCACATTTTTCCATTCCCTGACCTGGATAGGTTATGTCGAAGAGATTTCCATTAATAATTTTATTCACGAGCTATCTCTACTCCATAAACCTCAAAAGTATGCCTTATTAAATGTAAATATTGTAGATCTTAAAAATGAAAGGATAATTGAGGGTCAGACCATTCTTATTGACAACGGTCGTATTCTATCCATTAGTCCAGTTGTGCCCTTACAAATTCCAGTTGATTTCAAAATAATTTCTGGTAATTCCAGGTATGTTATTCCAGGGTTAATTGATTCACATGTACATACCGCAGGAAGTAATGATCAAAAACTACTTAATTTACTAAATAGTGTAACTACTGTTCGGGACATGGCTGGTCAACCATGGATGCTTATCTTGAAAGAGCAAATAAATCAGAATAAACTGCTTGCCCCTGACCTTTTTGTTGCTAGCAAAATGATTAATACATATTCATTGGGTCAATATACAACAGTAGTCAATAATCCAAATGAGGCAAAGCAAGCAGTTAAAGATCATATCGCCACTGGTTATGACTACATAAAAATTTGGAATAACCTTAATGCTGAAGTTTTTGATGCGGTAGCATTTGAAACTAAAATCAATGGTTATGATCTTGTTGGACATATTCCCTCTGATGTTGCAATTGAAAAAGCATTACCTGAGATGAGGACAGTAGAACATTTTAAGCAATTTATAAGTAACGGAACAGGTGATATTACTAACGAGGATTATGTCACTCTTTCTAAAAACTACAATGGTTATTTTTGCCCTACATTTACTACTAGAAGGATAGCATGGAGAGATGAGAAAGCATTAGCATTTTTTGAAGGACCAGAGGCGTCTTTTGTAAGTAGAAATACATTACTGAAATGGAAAGCTGAAAGTGCTGATAAAGCTTATGATAAAAGTGCAGAAATGTTCAATAAGGTATTCAAGAATAGTTGTATTATTTTCGAGAACCTTCGCAACTCTAATAACTTTATTGCAGGGACAGATTCAGGTGGCGGCTATATGTTCATGGTTCCAGGATTCTCACTCCTTGATGAGATAATGATTTTTCATAAATTAGGTTATAATGAATATGAAGCTTTAAAAACTGCTACCATAAATGCTGCAAAGGCTATGAGGATTGACAGTATCATTGGTGATATATCAGTAGGAAAGCAAGCTAATCTGATTCTCTTAAATAATAATCCGATTGAGAATTTAGCCGAATTGTCATCAACAAAAGAATTATTGATTCGTGGAATATACCTTGACTCAATCAATTTGGAAAACATTGCCATTAAACTGAAAGAAATCAGAAGATACCCTGAGTACTTTAAGCATTACCGTCCTCAAGAGGTAATCACTACATTCCTGGACTCTCTACATGCTCATAAAAGACAGTATTTACTAAAGCCAAATTTTAAAGCCAAAATTCTTGAAAACCTTAATTCTATACCTTCTGAACACCAAAAGGAGGTGATTGAACTGATTAAAGAGTGATATCATATGATTTGGTAGTAAAAACAGACGATTTTGTTCGACTAAAGAGATTCAATCCATTCTACAAGATCATTTAAGTAATTATCAGAAAAGACTGGTGGGGGAACTCTATTGCCCAAGGGCCATTCTAATATAGCATGATCACCTTTTGGATAAACTTTTATTTCTATCCTATTGGCAGGAAGTATCTTTGTCATTCTACTATGCATAATCTCAGACTTCGAAATTTGATCGTTTCCTCCCTTAATTAGTAAGACTGGAGTGTCGCTAATCATCCATAAATCTTCTGGCTTGAAATCCATCACGGATCTCCACCAAGCGTAATCTTCAAATTCATACAATTGCTCTGGAATCTCCTTTGCAGCTAAAAACCAACTTTCCTCTTTTGACTTATTAATTAATTGCTGAATTGAATCTTGATACATCCCCGTTCTTTGATAATTTAAGATAATAGCATTTAAATCAGTGGCCTTAGATATTAAAGAATCATCAAAACCCGCTCTTTCCAAGCGAATAGCAATTTCTGAATTAACAGTTCCAGCTGGCGATAATCCACTCGCCCCTATTACAGCAATAAAATCCAGCTTATGATTTTCAGCAAGGATAGGAATAACCCATTCTGCCTCACTGAATCCCACTGCTCCATATTTAGTAATGTTTTCATCTAGACTTTTTAATTGCTTTAGACCTTGAACGGCATCCAGTGCATAATCTGTATAGTCTGCCAGGTAGGTATTACCGCTAGACTCTCCAGCCCCTCTTTTGTCATATGTCAAGGCACCAATCCCTCTTTTGGCTAGATATCTTCCATAAAAATTAAGTTCATCACGAGTTACTCTACCTGATCCATGAATTATTATTGCAACCGGGTTGCTATTTTTATTAGGCTTGAAAAACGTTCCTTTAAGAAGTACATCTCCATTATAGAATGCTACCTCTTTTGTCGAATAGTAAAGTTTATTTGCTACAATGAAGGCTATTGAGGCCAAAATAAGAATTGCCCCTCCAATTAAGAATTTCCTGAAATGATTGCTTTTTCTAAAAAGAAAAAAAGGATACACACAGAAAATATCTCTAACACAATATCTACGTAGAGCAAGTCATAACGACTCCCAAAGCAGATTCAAAAGTCAATATCAATAGTATCGATAATAGAAGTAAAAAGACAGAAACAACCGCAACGAAAGGTTTAACAATTTTCATTTTAAATTACATAA
>JBEPWY010000060.1:844-6362 GCA_041642185.1 Marivirga sp. | reverse complement strand
TTATTTATTTATTTATTTAAATATATTAATTAGGTGATTGTATAAATGCGAAATACTTTAAACTGGTAGGCATAATTTAATTTAATGATTTTCTGAAAAAATAATACTTGGATTTATCTACCAGTTCGCTAACCTCATGGCCGCGAAAAGCCACAGAGCATTATGAAGTAATTATATCATTCCTGGAGAAATCAGATAATTGCTTCATCTTATTAATTTGCTGATTTAACATTTTGATCCAGCCACTCCTTAATAGCCTGAAAATAATCCAGGGAATACGTATCCTCAGAAATCATGAACTGATGGTTTGCATCATCAATCAATTTAATAGTAGCATTACTTCCTATCATCTGTTGCAAAAGCCGGGCATTATATTGTGAATCCATTACGGGATCATCTTCACCGTACAGCGCTAAGACCGGAACGTCAATTTTATCAAGTACTTTTTTTGGTTTATATTGATTCAATTTCCTCCAAATATTGATTTCCCAATTTGTACCTGGTTTCAATACATAGTTGCTAAAATCCTGCCCCTCTGATTCTGCTATTAAATCTCGAACTTCTTTTAAGTAGTCCTTATCCATTAATGCAGATTTGAAGCGAGTCATGTAATCATCTATTTTATTTATATCATCATCACTCAAATTTTGTTTTTTTGCCATTTTTATAAACATCTGCTTCATTAGTTCCAGCGTTGAAACGGCAGGTCCTGCGGACATTATTATGAAGTTTAAATCCTTACTTTTCGATGCAGCAAGTGGTGCCACCCATCCCCCTTCGCTATGTCCCCAAACTCCAATCCTGGAACTATCAATCTTCGGATGTTTTTTTAAGGTATTTGAAATTTCCAAAATAATATCAGATATTTCACTATAGGACAACTCTAACCCAGAATTTCCGGTAGACACTCCCATACCTTGTTTATCATAGACGAATGAGGCGAATCCTAAGGAGTTAAAAAATACAGCCTCATTCATCACATTATATCTTGTGGCAAATCCTGAACCATGAATTAATATTACAAGGGGTAAAGCTGTTTGCGATTCAGGGCAAATTAAAGTCCCTTCAATATGGTTTGATCCATTTCTTACAATCAAATCGTTGAAATCCGTTTTATCTTTGGCAAGGGATCTCTTAGTATCGTAAAATGTCAAACTATCTGAAAAAATACGTAGGTGCTTTTTCTCCTCATTGATTACATAATTAAATGTGAACTCATCTGAAGGATATAATATTCGATAATTTCCCGTTTTTAAATTCAGTAGGGTAGGGTAAGTACCTAAATAAGGATCAAATTTAAAAATAAACTGATCTTCAATATCGCCATAAATGCCATTATAACTTTTATAAAGATCCCTGTGTTTTATGAGTTTATATCTATTCTCTATCGTGCTAATCGAGAGAACTGTAGCACTATCGTGAAATTGTATGGCTTTATGATAATAATCCAGGGCACGATTAAATTCCCCCATTTTGTTAAGGTACAAACCTGCTTTGATGTGAAGATTGGCGTTTAAAGGGAAGCGTTGAAGCCCAAGGTTAATAATTTTTTGTGCATCGGAAATCTTAGCGCTCCAGTAGAAATTGTCTGCTAATTTAACTAGATCTTCCGCTGACCCTGACTCATAAAGCTCTGTATCCTCAAAATCTATCTTTTCATCAATAAGCTGCCGGAATATCGATTGTATATTTTGGGCATGCGCCAACTGAAAGTTAAATAAGAGTGCAATTAATAATATCCTCATAAACACGCCATTTACCTCAATAACGAAAAAAATGAATATGTTACAATGTGTGAAAATGTAATTTTTAGTTAAAAACCCCAAATACTTTGATTGCGAAATAACCTCTTACTGATAATTTACTAACTGAATATCTGCAATCTGGCTTAAGTATTTTTCTATAAATCCTTTGTGGGAGGAACCAATGATTACAAGTATCTTTTCACTAGGGTGTAAGGAGGCTACTTTTAGAATATTTGCTGTAATCAATAGATTTCGCATCTCCCATAATGAATATCTCGCACGATCTGATCCAGAAGGAAAGTCCGTTTCCAGCCAAATTTTCCATTGCGCTTCAAAATCCTGCTCCACATACTCTTTACTATTTAAAAACAGGTACAAATTGGATAGGTCCTTTGTCATAATTCCTTGCTCTGTCAGTTCTTTCATTTTTAGATAAACAGGACTAATGGAAACTTTCGAAAAGATATCGATATGATCTTGATAGTCTTTTCCAAATTCCGGGAAGTATTTATATAAAAGTGCTTCATCCTGAAAATCATTGATCCCGATGATCTTATCAAGTTTTTGAGAATAGGCTAAAGGCAATGCAAGTGAATAAAATTCCCCTGTTGATTTAATTTTTTCTTTAACAACTTCTACTAAATGTTTATCCAATCCTGAAGTAAATATATCTTTATTACGAATGTATTGGTACTGCAATGCGGCTGAAGGTAGATCAGTTGTAGCAATATAATTATAGAATAGATTTTTTCGATCTTTTTGGTTTAGAGCTTTCTTTTTCAATAATCTAACAATACTGCGATGTGCATTAAGATAGCTTATATCTAATGCTTCTTGGACAGTATCGGCAAGATTGAAATAAATTCTGCCCCATCTTCCTTCTATCACATCTGTAAATGCTTTATCATTTCTCGATTTTATATCATATAACAGTTGTCCAGGCATTTTTTCAATGCATACAACGTCAAAATTCATAGATTCAAGTTTGTGTATAACCTTTTTCAACATTGGAGGCTCGAATTTCTTTATCTGATCAAGATGAGGTGTACCCAAAACAAGAATTTCTGTCTTATTGGTAAGATTTTGAGCAACTGACGTAATGAACTGCAAACAAATTAATGTCGTGAAAATTAATCTTTTCATATTAAATTTCTTTTTTACTTTTTATATCCTACATAATATAAAGTGCCTAGGCAATAACATCATGTGCCAGATCCTTAAGAAATTTTTCAATACCAGTCCCGCTTTTATCAGGAGTAAGAACTAATTACCGTTTTCAGCTAAATCTTCAGCAAATGCCCGGGACCAGAGATTAATGCTGTTGCTATTTCCTGATCCTTGTAATCTGTCTTTCTTTGTCAACAAATCTATTTCTTGATAAGCATAATAAATTGTACAAAAGCGAATTTTATGAGTTTTGTGCGAGTTGGTGTTATTCATCTCGCAAAGAAAATCCTAACCTCGTTAAAGCTTATAATAAAAATAGATATTTTGAAATTACCGCACTATCACTTGATGAAGACAAACAAAAATGATTGGATGCGATTAATAAGGATAATTTGTCCTGGATCCATACCAAACTGACTTTTAATTCCTGGGACAGTGAAGTTGCGAAGGATTACAATATCTCAGCAATCCCATATAATATATTAATTGGACCAGATGGAATGGTTTTAGATAAATTGCTTAAACAAGACCGACTATATGAAGTTTTACCTGATAAATAGCACATGAATTATTCTTGATAAAAATTATGATGCTATCTCCAAACTGATGATTTTCGGTGACATCTATCATTGAATTAAAGTGCCATTCGTCATTGGGATCTGGAAATAATTTAAATCCTTCCATTAAAGATACTTATTTCATGGTAAAATCGGAAAATTCCAGTAAATCAGATAAGGGATATATAAGAGGCTGGCAAGCATAAGCCAGAATATGAATTTCTGACGACGATTATATATCAGACTTATAAGCATCACCAATCCTCCCAAAAAAGGCATCCATGAAGCAATGGTCATAACAGTTGTAGCTCCCTTATATAACTCCTGAAAGTCTACAGAGAATAAAACTGTGGCAAAAATTGGCAGTGCTACAAAAAACATTAACCCACCTAGTCCTGCTAATATATATATATTTTCACCTTTCTTTTTGAATTGGAAAAAAGCGGAAAAAGTAACAAGAAGAAAGAGCAGATGAAACACACCCAAAAGAACTAACTGAATATTGACATGTTCAAAAAACGGCACTTTCTCTTTGCTCCCGGTGCCCATGTGAAGGTACTTTATTTTATTATTTTCTGTTGAAAATGCAGAATAAAATTCATGGCCCTCATGCCATTGAAATAAAAGGGTATCAATACGAATATATTTTCCACCCTGAATTTTCCATAGGTCTTCATCTAATTTTGCTACCTCATTCTGAAGAGCTATGGTTAATAATTTGGACCAATCGTGAGTGCCTACAGACATATCTATATACCTTCCTTCAAACTGATACTGATTAGTATGACTGAAGGAGTCAGGTACTTTTAATTCAGTGTCTGTTGTATCAGGAAAAAATTTATCCAACAGTAAATTTGTAATTGAAGATTTAAGTTTATTTGCGTCATTTATAGATCCTCCTTTATCAAAAATAGATCTATTCCAAACCAGATAAAATCCCCATTTTTGCTCGGGTATCATTAGGAGCCGTGAGTTAAATCCTGTGGCTTGTCCATCCTTAAAAATCATTCTATATCCATTCTCATACATTTCGGCAAAACCATAGCACCAACCTCGCAACTGTGGGTGGTTAGTAAATTGCCTGCTTTGCATTATCTCTATAGAATTCTTGGAGAGCAGATTTTTCCCCTCATTTAATTGCATGATCATAAATTTGGCCAAATCTTGTGGGGTTGACACTAAACCTGCGGCTGGATAAGGCAAGATATAATCGTAGTCAAGAGCCTGATATTCATTATCTGTAATTGTATAACTCTCTGCCAGATTTTCTTTAATGTTTATTGGCAGCTGTGGATTAAAGCTGCTGTTATTCATTTGCAGCGGTATAAAAACCTGCTCTTTCATAAAATCAGAGAAGGACATCCCTGATACCTTTTCTACAATATATCCTGCTAAAGCAATACCCTGGTCATTATAATTTAATATTTCTCCCGGTTCACTCCTGAAATTCAACGGATAACGGACAAAATATTCTTTTAAAGGCATCCACTCTCTATAGCTATAAACGTGAGAACCAAAAAGCCTTTCATCAAACCCTGCACTATGAGTAAGAAGGTGATGTAAAGTGATTGATTTTCCCGAAATCCCAAAAGAATTTATCTCTTCTTCATTAAGGTAGAATGAAATGTCTTTATGTAGATCTATCTTTCCTTGTTCTTCAAGGATCATAACCGCTGTTGCAGTAAGTGATTTTGACACTGATCCGCACCGAAAGACAGAAGTTGACGGATTTACCTTCACCTGTTTAGTTAGGTCGGAATAACCATATCCTTTGCTAAATATTATACTGTCTCCATGAACAATAACAATTGCGACACCAGGTATATGATGTTGTTTCATTGCTGCTCCGATAAGAGAATCAGTGGCACTTTGATAACTACTGGAATAGGCAAAAACAGGTAACATTAATAAAATGATAAAGAATATAAAAAGGTTTCTCATAAGTATCCTGTGATTTATTTCTACTCAATTTAAGATCAGATGTAAAATTGAATCAAATCGCCAAATATTTCCATTTTGGGTTATTAGTTTTTTCCCTGTAAATTCTCA
>JBEPWY010000060.1:0-834 GCA_041642185.1 Marivirga sp. | reverse complement strand
GATTGATTTCATTTACTTGGCCACCAGAAATATTTAAGGTATCTCCTTCGCCTGCTACAAATTCATCATTTTCATCATGGATCACATAAATATCATTTTGCTTTTCTATGGAATAGTTATACGGCCATATTAATACGTTACCCTCAATTTTAAAACATTTATCAGCAATGTAAAGTTTGCCCGCCATTTGTGCTTCCATATGGATCTCTTGTTCTTCATTATGTGTCAGGAATATAAAATCTTCAGTTAAATGTGTGGCAAATACAGATTCACTTGTAACGGTGTCTGCTGAATTAATTCCCAATCCTTCACAAGAACTCAAAATTGCACTGAGTAATAACATCTTAAAAATTAATTTCGTTTTCATAAGTAAAATGTTTAGATTTTGGTAAAGACAACTCTTTTGATTCATAAACTTTCAATTCGAGTTCTCCCTTTAGCTTATTATATAAAACCTTTATTTAGATTTTAAAAAATTATCAAGGCATAATTCTTTTGTAATGGATTTGCCATACTGTCTTCCATTCATCCCAGCCTTCACGAATGCCTTGCCATTTCCAGATGAAAGATTCCTCGGTAATTTTGTTAAAAACCATTCTATATTTTACACCTCTTTGGTCATACTCTTCCATTTTAAAGATCTTTATATCTTCACTCACCTCTCCAATGAACTTATAAAAGCCTCCCTTGTTGTCAGCCCAGGCCTGATACCAGGTGCTGTCAACAGGATTATAGGTGGAAATGCTAGTTCCATTAAAATTTCTGGAAGGATCAACGAAATTTTCCTGAATCACCATATTATCCAGGATTTTTATCACTTTATTCCTGCCCTTT
>JBEPWY010000059.1:0-13176 GCA_041642185.1 Marivirga sp. | reverse complement strand
TCCTCCGCAACTTAGCGAATAACCAGTAGATCCGGTTGGTGTGGAAACAATTAAGCCATCTGCCCAGTAAGAATTGAGGTACTCACCGTCCAGGTAAGTATGAACTGTAATCATGGAAGATGAATCAGTTTTAAGAATGGCAAATTCATTTAAGGCAAATTTATTCTGCTTAAACACCTTAGCATCTGTTTCCAGCTTTATGAGTGTACGGCAATCAAGCTTGTAATTTTTATCTAATAAATCTGTAAGTGATTGTTCAATTAAATCTTTGGGCGTAGTAGCTAAAAACCCTAATCGTCCTGTATTTATTCCTAAAATAGGTGTTTCTGTTTTGCCAACCAAGGTTACAGTTTCTAATAGGGTTCCATCTCCGCCTAAGCTGATCACATAATCAACTTTTAAAGCGGGTGTAATTTTTCGATAAGTTTCAAAATCAATTTCCTGAGAAAATGCCTGTATATATTTATCTGAAAATTTTTTAGAGACAATGATTTCAATATTACGTTTTTGAAGGAAATCAATTACCTTTTGTATACAGGGCCTTACTTCTTCGTTAAATACATTTCCATGTAATGCTATTTTCATGTGTATATAATTGCTTTTTAGTTGTCACAACTTGTGCCGCCTAAGCGGTATGGAATAGTCTAGCTACCTGTAAGCGTAGCAACCGACAATTCCACATCTAATATTCAGCTAGGTTAGTTGCTCAGGCATGCAACTATTTCATAAGCTATTAAGTCTCTAAATATCGCATGAGGATATCCAAGCGCTCTTTTTCGTTTGAAATGTCGTTTATTTCCTGATACTTGGCCACCACCTTATAATCAAAGCGCTCCAGTGTGGCAATAATATGAGCAAGATCAATTTTATTAATTTTTAATGTTAGCCTAAATTTTACCGGATTGCTTTTATCGATATTAATACTTGATCCTAAAATCTGTGCATTGTTAGATTCAATTAAACGGCTGATCTCGCTAAGAGAATAATCTAACTGATTAACCGATAACACTATTATTCCTCCGGGACTTTGAATAGTAGCTGATTGAGAAAAAACAGATAAGGCATCTGACAAAACAATAACTCCCAAATACAAATCTTCACTATCTAATACTACAACGCAATCATAATCATTATCAGTAGCCTTTTTTACACCTTCATATATATGCTGGTGCTCATAAATGAAACAATTTTCACCTTGTAATAGAAAATCACCCACTGTTTGCCCATTACTGCTACCATCCATAATCATGTCTTCAGTAATAAAGCCTAGAAATTTTCTTTCTTTTACAACGGGTAAAACATGCAGACGCAATTCCTCCATCCAGACTAAGGCTTTACCTATGTCATCTGTCACCTTAAGCGGTGGAATCATATCGTTGATTAAATCTATTGTCATTTGTCAATCAAAACTTCATTGTTTTCTAAATACTCTTCTAAAATAGTGTTAAACTCTTCTGATTTTTCCATCATAGGGGCGTGTCCACATTTATCTACAAATTTTAAAGTGGTATTAGGAATCAGCTTATCGAATTCATGTGCAACCATAGGCGGAGTAATTGTATCATTGAGTCCCCAAACTAGTAGAGTAGGAACTTTAATCTTCGTAATCTCCTCTGCCATATTATGTCGTTGTGCCGATTTCGCTATTGCTACTATCCTCATACATTTAGGTATACTTTTAGTAGTCTCAAAAACCTCATCCACTAATTCTTTTGTGGCAGTTTTAGGGTCATAGAAAGTATAAGCCACCCTTTCCTGAATATACTCATAGCTTCCTCTTTTAGGAAAAGACCCTCCCATAGTATTTTCAAATAAGCCGGAACTACCTGTTAATACCAATCTTTTAATTTGTTCCTGATGCCTTAAGGTATAGATTAAAGCTACATGACCACCTAATGAATTACCAATTAAAGTCATATCCTTCAGGCCTTTCATCTTTACAAAACCTTCAACAAAATCTGTTAATGCGCCTAAACCCGCTTGTTTAATAGGCATTTCATAAATAGGTAATAAAGGAATTAAAACCCTGTAGTTAACAGAAAACCTATTCACTACACCTTCCCAATTACTTAAAGCTCCGAATAAACCATGTAATAAAACTAATGGCTCACCTTCACCCTCATCAATAAAACTATAATCTCCTTCTTTATGAATCTTCATTTTAATTTAATTATTGTTAAACGGCTTCTTAAATAATTGAGAATACCGTAACATAAGTACAAACGTTAAATATATCTAATTGTTAAATATATCAAAATAGATCACAAACCTATAACAATACAGGTATTGCTTTATTATCAATTTTAATGGATTTTACCCAATTGGCCAAAACTTCTATTCCAAATTCCGTTAAAGCAGCCTCTGGATGGTATTGAATACCGTAAATTTCCAGATTTCGGTGTTTCAAAACCATTAATTCATTATCCTTTGTGCAGGCTAAAGCAATTAAAGCTGACTTTTCATAATTAGTTACCACTAATGAATGATACCTTACTACTTGCCAATGTTGTGGGAACCCATTGAAAATCTCCTCTTCATTATTCAGTTTAAAAACTTTTGAAAGTTTACCGTGCATTGGTTTTATAGCTTTTTCAACTTTAGCACCATAGTATTGGGCAATTGCCTGATGTCCTAAACAAATTCCTAAAATGGGCAGTTTATGCTCAAAACAGCAAATATAGTCTAGCAAAAATCCTGCCTGATCAGGAGTGCCCGGCCCGGGAGACAAAACTACACTTGTGAAATCTAAATCCGGTAAAGACTGAGGCGGAATATCGTTCCGCACAATATAACATGACTCTCCTAATTGCTCAAAATAATCGACCAGGTTGTATGTAAAAGAATCAAAATTATCGACCAATAGTATCATGCCGGCATCAGAATAAAAATTTAGACTTGAGATTATCGAAAACCTCTTGAATAAAAGGCAGGTATTCAGAAAACATATCCAACACAAAAGGGGCTACTGAAGCAAGTGTAGGGTATATATAAGTACCCTCAGCCATTTCAGGAGAGATACTGATATCCACAGACTCCGCCATCCATAACACCAAACTTACTCCAAAGGCCCATTTTAACAATCCCAATACAGCACCAGCAAAATTATCCAATCCGCCCAACAATGTCATGTCAAGCACTTTTTTCACTATTTTACCTACTATATTTACAGCTACCAAAATGGCTATAAATAATAATATAAATGATATAATTGGTAAGGCCGTATCCCATTTTTCAAAATAAGGTTGCAGTAGCTCTATACCAAAGTCCAATAATTTAAAAGCACCCACAATAGCCAATATAAAGGCCACCAATGAAACTATTTCAAGTAACAGGCCTTTCCTGAAACCTAAATAGGCACCAAAAACCAATGGGATCAAAAGTAAAATGTCAAGAGTTTTCAAGAATTCAGAAGGTTTTTAACGGTAACTGAAATAGCTTTTCCATCTGCTTTTCCTGCTAACTCTTTTGTGGCAACACCCATCACTTTACCCATATCAGCAGGCCCGCTAGCTCCTGTTTTTTGAATTATTTCTTCTATTTTGGATTTCAACTCAGCCTCACTCATCTGCTTGGGAAGAAATCTTTCAATCACAGCCAGCTCAACCAGTTCTGCTTCAGCCAATTCCTGTCGGTTATTGGCCGCAAAAGTTTCCGCCGATTCTTTTCTCTGCTTGGCGGCCCTCATCAATAATTTCATTTCGGCATCTTCCGAAAGACTTTCCTGAGAACCTTTTTCACTTTCAGCCAGTAAGATAAGAGACTTAATAGAGCGTAAGGCGGTTAATTCCTCTTTATTTTTGGCTTTCATTGCCGTTTTAATATCTGAATCAATTTGTTCTTTTAAGCTCATAGTAAATTTTTAAAATCATTAACTTGCAGGCAAAGTTACCACATAAAACTAAAATTATGACAAGATTGAGTGTCAATATCAATAAGATAGCAACTTTACGTAATGCACGGGGTGGTAACAACCCCAGCGTAACAAAGGTCGCCCAGGATTGTGAAAGGTTTGGCGCACAAGGGATTACCATTCATCCACGTCCGGATGAGAGGCATATTACCATGCAAGATGTATATGACTTGAAGCCTTTGGTAACTACAGAATTTAATATTGAAGGCTACCCTGATCAACGTTTTATGGATTTGGTGAAAGAAATAAAACCTGAACAAGCTACATTGGTACCTGATCCACCACATGTACTTACTTCCAATGCGGGATGGGATACTATTAAACATCAGGCTTTTTTAAAAGAAATTATTGCGGAACTGAAAAAAGACGGTATCAGAACATCCATTTTTATCGGTACAGAAACATCCTTAATAGAGGCGGCGGCAGAATGCGGCACCGACCGTATAGAATTATATACAGAACCTTATGCCGCCAATTTCGCTAAAAACAGCCGTGATGCAGTAAAACCATTTGTGCTAGCTGCTGAAGTGGCTAAAAAATCCGGCTTGGGTCTGAATGCGGGTCACGATTTAAATCTGGAAAATCTGAAATATTTAAAAGAACAAATACCTGAACTGGATGAAGTCTCTATTGGACATGCATTAATTTGCGATGCTCTGTATTATGGATTAGAAAATACTATTCAGTTATATTTGAGGGAACTTAAATAACAATCAAGTTACGGAGTATTAGAACAAATTACGCTTTAGTTAATAAAAAGGCCATTATATAAAAAATTAAAAATGAAATTACATTATCAGGAAATGGGAGAAGGAAAACCTCTCATTATTTTACACGGACTTTTCGGATCATCAGATAACTGGATGACTATAGGTAGGAAATTATCGGAAAATTTTAAAGTTTATCTGGTTGACCAACGGAACCATGGTGATTCACCTCATTCGGACACACATAATTATGAGGTGATGGCGGCCGACCTGAAAGAATTTATACTGGAGCATAAAATTGAAAACCCGCACATCATGGGCCATTCAATGGGAGGGAAAACTGCCATGCAATTTGCAGTGACTAATCCTGAACTTTATGATAAATTAATAGTGGTAGATATAGCTCCAAAAGCTTATCCTGTACATCATGACACCATCTTAGAGGGGCTCAAAAATATTAAGTTAAATAAATTAAAATCAAGAAACGATGCAGATAAAGCCTTAGCTGAATATGTGCCAATAAAAGGTGTTCGCCAATTTTTGTTAAAAAACCTGACAAGGGACGAGAATAAAAACTTTGTTTGGAAAATCAATCTGGATGTAATAGAAGAATCAATTGAGGCAGTAAGTAAAGGACTGGAAGAACATTTAGCTACTGAAAAAGATACTTTATTTATTGGCGGAAGTGAATCGAACTATATTAATAGCGAAGACCATATTGTAATCATTAATTTCTTTCCAAATGCTAAAGTTAAAATGATAGAAGGTGCAGGCCATTGGATTCACGCTGAAAAGCCGGAAGAATTTTTAGAGGTTGTAATGGATTTTCTGAAATAAGATGAGCAAAAAAGGAACACTTTACCTCATTCCTACTGTAATTGCAGAAAAAACGGAAGCCCAGGTTTTACCTCCTGAGCTCAAGCAATTGTGCAACCGAATCAATTATTATTTGGTTGAAAATATACGCACGGCCAGACGTTGCCTGAGTGCTATGAAAATTAATGGCCCAATTGAAGATATTGAATTTCATGAGCTCAGCAAAAAGACTAAACCCGCAGAGGTAGCTACTTTAATGGCTCCTTTAATGAAAGGGGAATCTATTGGTGTAATGTCCGAAGCAGGTTGCCCTGGTATAGCCGATCCCGGAGCATTAGCTGTAGAGTACGCTCATAAAAATGGAATAAAGGTAATACCCATGGTGGGCCCGTCTTCTATATTCCTTGCATTGATGGCGTCAGGCTTTAGCGGCCAATCTTTCACTTTCCATGGGTACATACCTATTAATAAAGGAGAAAGAATCCAAAGTATTAAGCAGTTGGAAGGTTTGGCCGCTAAAGGGCAAACACAAATATTTATGGAAACCCCTTACAGAAACAACCATTTGTTGGACGACATACTGAAAACTTGCTCCAATAATACCAAATTGTGCATTGCAAGGGATATCACAGGTGCTAATGAATTAATAGTTACTGATGAAATCCAAAATTGGAGAAAAAAGAAGCCCGATTTACATAAACAACCCTGCATATTTTTACTATCTAATTCTTAATACAATTCATATTAGGTTTAGTCACTACCAAAAATATTTCTGTTTTTAGGTAACCAAAATGACTAATTGTAAATGTCATTACATATTAATTTGGAATTGTATTTAATAAATCTAAATAGTCTGCTAAATTTGCGCACTGAAATAATATAAGAAAATATGCCATATTTATTTACCTCTGAATCTGTTTCGGAAGGACATCCGGACAAAATAGCAGATCAAATTTCTGATGCCTTATTAGACAACTTTCTTGCATTTGACCCCAAATCAAAGGTGGCTTGTGAAACTTTGGTGACTACTGGGCTTACAGTTTTAAGCGGCGAAGTTAAGAGCAGTTCTTATATAGATGTGCAGCTGGTTGCCAGAGATGTGATTAACAGAATTGGTTATACTAAGGGAGCTTATATGTTTGACGGCAATTCATGTGGTGTTATTTCTACCATTCATGAACAATCGCAAGATATTAACCAGGGAGTAGATAGATCCAGCCCGGAAGAGCAAGGTGCAGGCGACCAGGGGATGATGTTCGGTTATGCTACTACAGAAACAGAAAACTATATGCCATTGGCTTTAGATCTTTCTCATAAAATATTGATGGAGCTGGCTCTTTTAAGAAGAGAAAACGAAGAAATCCCCTATTTAAGACCTGATGCCAAATCTCAGGTTACAATAGAGTATTCTGATGACAATATCCCTCAAAGAATTGAAGCCATTGTAGTTTCTACTCAGCACGATGAATTCGATGAAGACGAAGCAATGTTAAAAAGAATCAAAAATGACATTATTAATATATTAATTCCTCGTGTAAAGGCTAAACTAAAACCTGAGATACAAAAATTATTTACTGATGATATCAAATATCACATTAACCCAACAGGTAAATTTGTAATTGGTGGGCCTCATGGTGATGCCGGTTTAACTGGTAGAAAAATTATTGTAGATACGTATGGTGGTAAAGGTGCCCACGGTGGTGGAGCATTTTCAGGAAAAGATCCGTCAAAAGTTGACCGCTCAGCAGCCTATGCTACCAGACATATCGCTAAAAATTTAGTTGCAGCAGGCGTTGCAGATGAGATTCTAGTACAGGTTTCTTATGCAATTGGTGTTGTGGAGCCAATGGGAATTTATGTAAATTCTTATGGCACTGCTAAAGTTGATATGTCAGATGGTGAAATTGCCAGGAAAATTTCCGAGATATTTGATATGCGACCTTACGCAATAGAAACCAGGCTTAAATTACGTAATCCTATTTATTCTGAATCAGCCGCTTATGGGCATATGGGTAGAGAACCACGTTTTGTAACCAAAACATTTAATGCTACCAATGGGGAAAAAGTTACTATGGAAGTAGAATTGTTTACCTGGGAAAAATTAGATTATGTGGACAAGGTGAAAAAAGCTTTCTCTTTATAATCTTCCAAAAAATATTTTATAGAAATGCCCTGTCGGAAGCACCTGACAGGCATTTTTTTTTGCAAATGGTTGCTAATAACCTGGGTTTAAATTTGAGCTAAAACCCATTAGAATCTCCTCTCACCACATTCTTTCTCAGCCACAGCGGTATTCTTGATCCCACTAACATTTAGTACGAGATATACTGCTAAGGCGGCACAGGCAGGATAAATTAAGACTTTTCGAAAAGGCAAGTCTTAATTTCCCGGTATAACCTGCCCCGCCGCAGTGGGGACGATATTATTTATTCAACTCAGGTAAATATTGCTAGATGAAGAATTTTATTACCTCACATTTTGCTTTCGGATTACCTTTGCAAAAAGATTGGGCATAAATCTTTTAAGCAAAACACCGTATTTCTCTTTGCCACCTATAACAGTTTCAAGCTTTTCCTCTTTTACGGCTTTAAGTATTTTTTGAGCACAAACATTTGCCGGCATTCCATTGGCTTGTGCATTATCCATTTCCCCTGTTGGTTTTCCATCTGCCCCTAAAGCGTTTACCGATACATCCGTTTTAATAAATCCCGGGCATATTAAGGTCACCTTTACATTGTCATCATACAATTCTGTTCTTAATGAATCAAAAAAGCCATGTAATGCATGTTTGGCCGCTGCATAGGAAGAACGCCAGGGAGAACCAAATTTCCCGACAAGACTGGTGGTAACGGCAATATGACCAGATTTCTGTTGAATCATGTGAGGTAAAACAGCTTTTGTAAGAGCTATTGTGCCAAAATAGTCAATTTCCATAATTTTACGATCTACATCCAGGGGTGTATCCATCGCCATACTTCTTTGGCTAATACCTCCATTATTAAAGAGTAAATCAATTTGACCGTAATGTTTAATTACCTCTGATACTTTAGCTTCAAATTCCTCTATTTTATTTAAATCAAGAGGCACAATCATTATATTTTCGGGATGAGAGGATCTTGCCTTAACTTCCTGCAGAATTTCTTCTCTTCTGGCTGATATTACCACTTTAGCTCCAAGTCGTGATAACTCAAACACTAACGCTTCTCCAATACCGGAGCTGGCGCCTGTCACCCATGCTACTTTACCATTGAACTGTGTCATAATTAAGATTTTATAATAATTCCTTTCTAAAGATGATCTTTTGAGGAAGGTTATTTATAGGGTTTAACAACTAAAACTAAAGAAGAACATTAAAATTTAACTACAAAAGCACCTGGAAACCGATCGGCAATTTTTACTTTCAGTTCATCTGCTTTTTTTCTATTGTTATACTGGCCTAAAATGATGGCGTAAGCCTTTTTATTGGGCAAATCCTTTACCTCTACCAAAACATCTGCTCTATAAGATTTTTCCAGGTTTTCAGAGAGTCGAAGCATATTATCAAAACCTTCAAAGCTTCCAACTTGTACACCCCAACCACTCGGGCTCTCCTTTTCTACCTCTACCGCAAAATAACTTTTAATATCAATAGGTTCGTCAACCTCAAGCACTCTATTGCTAGATGATTTACCATCCCCGGCATCTGTAATCTCTATTTCCACTTCCGTTATACCTTGTGCGGTAAATTTTAATTTCTCGGCTGCAGCTCTCGATAAATCAATAATTCTACCTTCAATAAATGGGCCCCTGTCATTAATTCGCACTTCAACAACTTCTCTATTTTTAAGATTGGTCACTTTTACCATAGTACCGAACGGTAAAAATTTATGGGCAGCTGTTAATTTTTTATGATTATATTTTTCACCGTTTGATGTTGCTTTGCCATCAAATTTATCGGCATAATAAGATGCTATGCCCGTTTGCTTTTGAGCCTGAGCAGTAGAAACTGCTAAAAAAAATAGAAATATTGACTGAAAAATGATTTTAGTCATAATTAATAAAAATTTAAATGAGATTTATTGTTTAAAATTAATGTCAGTCCTGTAATTTCACAACAATTAATAAAACTGTTAAATTGCCAATTGAAATTATTTTTACCATTGATATCAGAAAAAGGACTTTTACGCTTATCGCTTCTCTTTGCAATTCTTTGCTGGCTGTCATTATTAATAACAGATTTATTCTTGCTATTTGCACAAATTAATCAGGCTGAGCCCGGAATAGCTAAAGAAATCCCTTATTTATTTTTATCATTCTTTATACTATTTTCTTTCTTCTATTTCAGATTAAAGGTTAGAAAAGCAGAAAGTATCAATTTTATAGACCTACTATGGCGCGTTTTTTCAACAGGCCTGATAGTTTCATTAATTCAATTGGGCATAGGGCTATTATTTCATTTATTGAGCAACAGTAAATTTCTACAAAATGAATTAGCCATTAATTTTTTCTACCATATCAATATTGCTGCAGTAATTATATTCCTTACCTCCACTTTTGTAGTATGGAAAAGATTAATTCTCTATCATAAGAATAAGCGCCTATTATTTATATGGCAATTTTTTGAATATGGCTTATTGGCCACCTTATTATTTAATTTTTTCCAAAGTGAGTTTCAGGATTGGGTATTTCTTGGCTTATTAGCTTTCTTTTTGCTATTGGGCCTGATACTTTCTTTTAATTTAAAATGGATTGCTTACCTTAATTTCAAACAAAAATGGAGAAGTATATTACTACTTGCCCTTGTTCTTCTTTATTTATATTATTTCCTCAATAATTTATTCAGCTTTTCTCAGGAATTTAATCTAATTCTTGATTTGATGGATAATGTTTTCGTGCTTTCATTAGCCATTTTTATTTTTGTATATGCATTAATTTCAATTCTTGTAATTCTTTTTAACCTGCCCACTTCATCTGTTTTTGAGCAAAAAATCAGTGAAGTCCTAAATTTCCAAAGGCTAAGTCAATCTATACAAAAGGGAGACAATGAAGACCAGGTATATAATGTACTGCTTGAAAGTTCTACCAATGCGGTTTTTTCAGATAGCGCCTGGTTAGTAATATATAGTAAAGATGATAAAAACAGAATATTCAAATCAAATATTTCTGAACATCAATTAATGCAAACGAATAAAAGCCTAAAGCAAAGCAGTGTTTTTGCATACTTGAACAAACAAAAATCAACAGGATTCCAAAAAAATCTCAATCCAAACAAGCTTACTTCCAATTTAAATGATCCGGATTATTCTTCTGTGCTAGCTGTACCGCTTGTAATTCAGGAAAGGCAAATTGGCCTATTAGTATTGTTGAAAGAATTGGAGGATGGTTTTAATAAAGAAATGGTTAATATCATCAATTCTTTTGTGAATCAGGCATGTATTTCCATTGAAAATTTTGAATTATTAACAAAAGCACTGGAGAACGAACGATATAGAGAAGAACTCAAAATTGCAACGAGAGTACAAAAAAGCCTATTACCCCAGAATTTGATTTCTGATAAGCATTTTGAAATGTTTGCCTTTTATGAATCGGCAGATGAAGTGGGAGGTGACTATTATGATTATTTTAAAATAGATGATGACAGAACTGCTGTAATTATTGGAGATGTTTCAGGAAAAGGTACATCAGCGGCTTTCCATATGTCACAAATGAAAGGAATTTTTCACAGTTTAGTGCAGTTGAACTTAGATCCTAAGACTTTTCTTACGAAAGCTAATAATGCATTAAGTTATTGTCTGGAAAAAACATCCTTCATTACTGCTTCCTATTATATAATTGATAGTAAGGAGAAATCAATTGTTTTTTCAAGAGCCGGACATTGTCCTGCTTTATTTTATGATAAAGGAAAAGATTTGTCTTCATTTTTTCAAAATAGAGGACTTGGCCTGGGTATTGTCAGAAGCAATAAATACGAAGAATATCTGGATATTAACAAAATACATTACAAGTCTGGCGATATACTTTTTTTATATACTGACGGTATAATTGAAGCAAAAAATCAGCAAGGTGAAGAGTTTGGGTATGAGCGATTAAGTAAAGTGGTTAGTGAAAATGGGTTAAAAAAACCAGAAGAAATAAAGAATCTTGTCATCCGGAAATTATATGATTTCATCGATACGGAAGGCTTGGACGACGATTATACTATTCTAATTATCCAATTTTCTTAAAAGCCCCAACTTACTGAAGATTAGCACGTAATAAAGAATTGAAATGATAAATATTGTAACAACAAAAGAAGATAATATAAGTATTATATCAATAGAAGGAGATGTAGATGCAAGTTCCAGTATTTATTTAGATGAAGCTCTGAAAAAACTGATTGAAGATTCTACAGTTAAACATATTTTAATTAATGGTGAAAAGCTGGAATATATATCATCTGCAGGATTGGGTGTTTTCATGTCATACATCGATGACTTTAAAGCAAAAAATATCCATATGGTTCTATTTGGTTTAAATGATAAAGTAGTGAATGTATTTCAAATATTGGGTCTTGATCAATTACTCGAGATTGTACCCAATAAAGATGAAGCGAAAAGAAAGCTAAATGAAATTTAATCTTAAAGTATATTGTGAAAAGACGCGCCTAAAGGACATCCGCACATTTGTGACGGATAAGCTTAAGGCATATACACAAGATGAATTAGAAATTAACCAAATGGTTTTGGCTGTTGATGAGGTATGTGCCAATCTTATTATCCATTCCAATTATTGTAATGCAAATGAAGCCATTAACCTGGTAGTGGAAGTAAATAAAAATGGCGTTATTTTTGAAATATCTGACAAAGGAGAAACTTTTGACTTTAGCGAGTACAAAGAACCCTCCATCCAGGATGTTGTAAAGGAAAAGAAAAAAGGAGGTATAGGCTTGATGTTGGTTCAACGAATAATGGACAAAGTTGAGTTCTCCACAAAAGAAAAGAGTAATAAGTGTATTCTATACAAACAATTCTCTAAATAATATTTATAATTCCCGATCGTTCTATAACGCTTGCTGCAATAGCTTTTCTAAACTAATCCATTTCTCTAAATTGCCAGCTGAAACCTAACAGGATTACCATGCGACATATCATTTTTTTTATACTTTCAATTTTCTTATTCTATTCCTGCAAAACAGCTCAAAAAAACTCACAAGCCGCTCCAGGTAAAGAAAAGCTTCCGTTATTCACTGTTAATGACACAAAAGTATTTGCAGATGAATTTATGTATGCTTTTGAAAAAAGCAATAAAAACAAAGGAACAACTGAGGATATTGAAGATTACCTTAATCTATATATTAACTTCAAATTAAAAGTTGAGGATGCTAAAAAAGCGGGTTTGGATACTATGCCTTCTTATCAAAATGAATTAAAAGGTTATTTAAAAGATATCAAAAAACCCTATTTAGCAACTGAGAAGATAACCGAACTCTTGATTAAGGAAACTTATGAGCGTTTGCAAAAAGAAATAAATGCTTCTCATATACTTGTTATGCTGGAAGAAGATGGCAGCCCGGAAGACACTTTAAAAGCCTACAACAAAATTTCTGAAATAAAGAAAAAATATTTAGAGGGGGGTAATTTCGCAGAATTGGCAAGAAAATACTCGGAAGATCCTTCTGCCAGAAGCAATAGTGGAGAATTAGGGTGGTTTACGGCATTTCAGATGGTCTATCCTTTCGAATCGGCAGCTTATAATACTAATGAAGGAGAAGTTTCGGAAATAGTA
>JBEPWY010000058.1:0-13277 GCA_041642185.1 Marivirga sp. | reverse complement strand
TTTGTTATTCTCAATCATTTAAATGAATGATTTACACTAAGCCGCAACACATGTATAGTCTAACCGTTGAAACAAAAATAAGAACCAAATTATTTTTTTAACTAAAAAAACTGGAAATCATGAAAAAAGTAAAAAAAAATATTCTTTTACGGAAATTTAGTATAGGTTTAGCAGGGGCGTTTTTACTTATGTTTACACTATCTTCTGAGGTAAAAGCTCAGATTTTAGATCCTATTTATCCTTACAGTATAGAGGTTCGTGCCGGTGCATCAATTCCTAGCGGTGATTATGCGGATTTAAATGATGCAGGTTTTGATATTGGCCTAAAATTAGGTTATTTTTTTACTGATCGTCTGTCTTTTCGTGTTGATTTAGAATCAGCCTTTCTAACGGGAAAGCCAATTAATTTAAATGGTACAAATCAGGATTGGCCCAATACACAATTATGGCATTATACAGCAGGGTTAGGGTATATGGTTACTGATCCGGCCTTAACAGCGTTTAGGTTCGGTTTAAACGCAGGTTTAGGTGCTACTACCATCACTTATGACGATGCAGATGAGTTAAATGACACTTATTTTACTGTTAATTATGGAGCGAAATTTGGCTATGGATTAACAGAAATGGTGGATATATTCGCAAATGTAATGGGTTATACAATTTTTGGTGATGATAATGATTTAAGTGATGTTGATACCTTTACAACATGGCCAATAACTTTAGGACTAGATTTTAGGTTTTAATCCCGAAATAGAAATTTAGTTTAAAAGGCATGCAAAAGATGTATATTATACGCTTTCTGCATGCTTTTTTGTTATTACATTCCAACCTTCTCTGTTATCATCTTCTTCAATTCTTCCAGATTAATTTTATTCATAGTTTGCGGATCTATCCAAACTGAAACTTCTTCTTTCTCTTTCAAAAAAATAGCAGGAAGCTCATCTTTTCTGTTATATTGTTCTTCCCATTCATCTTTGTGTAAAAAGCTCATTTCAACAGGAATCTTTTCTTTAAATGCAGCCCAGTCTTTATTAATGGAAAACGTATCATAGGTGATGGCGCATAAATTGCATTCATACGTCTGCGGGGATAATATTTTATGCATAATATCCATATAGCTGTTCCATTTGCCGGAATTGGCATTGTACACAAAAATAAGTTTCTTGTTTGCGTTCATTGATTCTTTTGTTAATCTGATTAATCTTTTTCCCACCAACCTTTACTGTTGATGGTATTTCCTCCAATTCTGCTAGCGGCTTTCGTAAAATTAGCATTATTGGTTGCCTGTTCAGATTCAGGGTAGAGGTAACGTACCGGATATCTGCCATCATTAGCTGCATCAGGACCGGATTTTAAGGCTGGTATACCTGTTCTTCTGATATTAAACCAAGCTTCATGGCCGACATTAATTAGGCTGATCCATTTTTGTGTCATTATCTTTGTCAAATCATCGACAGTATCAAATGCTACATTGGGACGTATTAAATAATCAGCAGGTAATTCCACTTCATAGTATTCAAAAGCGGCCCTTATGCCATTTTCATAATAAACCTGCGCATCCCCAGAAATATAATTTCGTTGTACAGCTTCCGCCAGAGCAAACTGCAGTTCAGCGTATTGCATAAATTGGGCATCGATGCCATCGGGCACATCCCTGAAAATGGATCCGAATAAGGAAATATTCTGCGCATTAATAGAGGTGTCAGCTGCTACTGTTTCCCTGCTTTGGCCGTTACGGACACCCCTAAATTCTGGATTACCGTTGGCAATGCTTCTGAGGGTAGGTTTGTAGTAAACACCTATCCTGGGATCGTTTAACTGGCTTAAAACGGAGTCTATAGTAAAGGTCATCACATGTTCATCGTTAGCGCCCGATGCAGCTAAAAAGAAAGGAAACTGATTGGGAGCGGCGGATAAATAAGGAAGTACGGCATTATCGTCATTTGATCGCATCAGCTTACCAGAGCCGGCTAAAGCCTGAAGTTCAGAAAAATCTGTCAGTTGTTTGCTGATTCGCATAATATACCTCACCTGTAGTGAATTGGCAAAACGTACCCATTTGTCAAGCTCATTATTAAACATCACATCTCCTCTAATCACTGCATTGGAATTTTCCAATGCTGCAGCAGATCGTTTGAGTACTGCTAAAATACCTGTTTCTGGATTTATATAAATACTTTCTTGTGTATCGTAAGCAGGAGTATCAAATCCTTCAGAAAGTCTTACCGCTTCAGTATAAGGTACGTCAGTCCACATATCTGTCAACTGAGAAAACAGAAATGATCTCATAATGTCACCTACTGCCGCATATGCTTCATTTGATCCTTCTGCTTGTTTAATGGATTCTATATCAGTCAATAATCCAAAGATGTTATTCCAATAAGTACCGTTAGAGCCAATTTCGTATCTGTCAATAGAACCAAAATCTATGGCAGCGGAAAAGTGGGCAAAATAGTTGGATTGGTCAAAGCCTTGATCATAAGTGTTTTGAGTGATTGATTCAACAATGATATTGGTTAATAAAAACTGAGGCTCCACCTCTTCAGGAGAATTTTTATTTTCGTTGATTGATTCAAAATCATCGGTACAGGCAGTTCCCAACATTAGAAAAGCTGCTGTTATTAATATAAAGGATAAAAATTTCATGATAATATCTTTAAAATTTTGTTTTAATGCTGAAACCAAAGCTTCTTGTGGAAGGGTAGGACATGTCATCCACCCCGTACACAATATTTCTGCCTTGCGAGGCATTTAGTTCCGGATCTACATGAGGGTTCTCCGTAAATAATAATAAGTTGCTTCCTATAAACCCTACTTTAATATCCTGAAATCCAATGGATTTAGTAAATTGTTTATTGAGACTATAATACAAACTCAGTTGTCTTAATTTTACATAAGAAGCATCATATAAAGCGCTTTCTTCATTTCCCCTGTTAAAAATCTGGTTGTAGTAAGTTCCTGCCGGTATACGAGTGGTATTAGGTACATAAACAGGATTCTCATCGGTCCCGCTATTTACAACACCCTCGCCAATTATGCCTTCCTGCCTGCCTGCAACCGTTTCTTTTAAAACGCCAGAAGTATTACCTAAAGCTTTTGTTCTTGAAACAATTGTGCCTCCATTTCGCCAATCGAGCAATATATTCATAACAAAGCCTTTGTAGCTGAACTTATTATTAAAACCCACTGCAAAATCGGGATTGTAGTTCCCTAAAAGCCTTAATTCAGGATCTTTTACCGGCAATCCGTTATCATCATATAAGGTTTTGCCGTCAATTTTAACAAATCCGGTTCCATACATATCGCCTACTCTTCCTCCTTCTTTAGCTATATAGAAAACACTGTTACTACCGCCGCTACCTCCAAAAATATCAGCTGTACCCGTTACAAATTGGGTGGAGCCCTCCGGTAATTCTTTCACTATACTTCTGTAAGTGGAGAAATTCACACTTGCATTCCATTTAAAATGTGTTTTTTGTAGAATAGCAGCACTTAATGCTCCTTCAAACCCTCTGGTCTGTATTTCCCCACCATTTTCCAGCTTATTACTAAAGCCTGTAGTTAAAGAAATGGGTCTTCCAATAATCTGATCTGTACTGTTATTTTGGTACACAGAAATATCCAGTTGGATGCGGTTATTCAAAAAACCTAATTCTGCACCTGCTTCGTAAGCTGTTAACCTTTCTGGTTTTAATTGGGCATTCTTTAAGATGTTCTGATTGGTCACCTTCAAATTGTCTCCATAATTTTGCTTAAACACATAGGTGTTTCTGAGCTGGTAAGGATCTGTGTCATTGCCCACACTAGCGATATTAGCCCTTAATTTCACAAAGGAAACAGGCTCGGGTAAGGGGAACATATTAGTCAGCACGTAACTTAATCCTGCAGAATAGTAAGCAAAAGAATTATCATCGGGAGGTAAAGTACTGCTCCAGTCATTTCTAAGGCTCAGATCAAAATAAAGAGCTGATTGATAAGCGAAATTAGCTGTTCCGTACACACTGTTTATTCTCTTAGTAAAGATCTCATTATTTCCTCTTAAAGGCGCTTTTGAATTGGCCAGTGTATAGATGTTGGGCAATGACAGTTGAGAGGCTTCTGTAAACTGATAGGTGATAGACTGATCAAACCTGTTGGCTCCGGCGGAAAGGGAATATTTCCAATCTTCATTGATGCGATCGGACCAGGAGAGCAACATATCAGTATTCATTTCATTGTAAGTTACCTGATCTTCCCTGTAACTGCCCAAAGGATTTTTGTTGGTACTTAATGCTCTGCGAAAAGCCCGATTATCATTATAAATATCTGCTCCGGTTCTTATACTTAACCTTAATTTGTTCGAGAAATCATAATTGACGGAAGCATTGCCAAGAATTCTGTTTTTATTAAAACTATTGGTGTTTTCAAATAGCGTGAGATATGGATTAGTGATCCACACATAATTATGGTCGAAATGCTGTATCCCTTCCTGACCTTCCTGCCAGTAATCCTTTAGCGCGGCAATATTAGTTTGTCTAGGAGTCCAGTTGAACCCATACATTACATTTTCGTAGCCATAACCCAAATTAGGTCGGTTCTTGCTTCTAGTATTGATGTAATTAAAATAAGAATTCACACTCAGTTTTGTGTTCAGTTGCTGGTCTAAACTAATAGCCACCCCATCTCTGTTTAAATCAGTATTAGGCAAAATGCCTTCATTCCGAAGGTTACTATATGACAGCCTGATACTTCCTTTATCGGAAGCAGAACTTACTGCTATATTATGTTGGGAAGTAACTCCTGTTTCAAAAAAGTCACGCACATTATTCGGGCGGGAAATCCAGGGTGTAGCTGTAATATTTGTTAAACTACCATCGGCCCTTGTTCTGGCTATCACATCACCAGCTCTTACAGGATTACCATTTATATCTGTTGAAGGACTGTCAAATTGTTGAATTAATGTATCCTGATCTAATCTTGGACCAAAACTGGATATTCCGGCACCTCCGTCGTTGATACCGCCTCCAGCACCATCTACAAAGGAAAATTGTTCATTGGAACCCGCGCCATATTGATTCTGGTATTCGGGAAGTGTTAAAAGCGTTTCGAAAGTTAAGGAACTGCTAGTGGAAATCCCTAAGCCTTTTTGTTGTTTAGCTCTTTTGGTAGTTATTAATACTACGCCATTGGCCGCACGCGATCCATACAAAGCAGCGGATCCGGCACCTTTTAAAATAGTAATGGAAGCGATGTCGTCAGGGCTGATTTCCGCACCTCCATTACCATAATCCACTTCCTGCAATGAACCATTATTTATTAAATCACTAGTGATCTGCTCATTGCTGATGGGCACACCGTCCACCACAAAAAGTGGTTGGTTACTATTGCTGAGAGAATTTTCTCCCCTGATGATTATTCTAGAGGAAGAACCAACTCCTGAAGAACCATTAGTAATTTGTACCCCGGCTACCTGACCTGCCAGGCTGTTAACAATATTAGTCATGGGCACATCAGTCAATTGTTTTCCATCTACTTGAGCAATAGAAGAAGCCAAAGAATGCTTTTCCCTTTCAATTCCCAGTGCGGTTACTACTACCTCATTAAGTTGTTGCTGGTCTGATCGTAACTGAACATTTATAACTGACTGTTCAGCCACTTCAGCTTTTTTGGTTTCCATCCCTATAAATGAAAAGATAAGCGTACTACCTGGCTCTGCTGTTAATTTATAAAAGCCGTCCATATCCGTAACGGTGCCTTGAGATGTGTTTTCTAACTTTATATTTACTCCTGGTAATGGTTCGCCAGTTGTTGCATCTGTTAACCTGCCGCTGATTGTGCGCTCCTGGGCGAGTGATGTAAAAAACACTAACTGCAGTATGGCTAATAAAATTATTCTCATTGGGTGAAATTTGTTATTAATTAATTTTGAGTAATTCCTCTGGTTAAAATTTTCCTGCATTTTTCAATTAAGCTTTTTATTTCCTCCAGAGTTAATGTCAAAGGAAGCTGAGCAAGCCCAAGGATTCTTCGCAATATTTCAACTGCCATAAATTGCTCCATAAGTGACTCGTCCAGAACGTTTACTTCTTTGTAAAACTGAAGTGCTTTGCTTATGATAATCTCTGATTGGCCGGAAATATGTAAATGAGCCATCGTAACACCCATTTCAAATTCAGCAAGTCCGAAAAAGCAGAACTCAGGATCAATAATCCGGATGCCTTCATTGGTTTTTAGCCAGCTTCCGGGAAAATAGTCACCATGTAAAAGGACATTACCATCAGCCAGATATAATTCACCTATTGATTGAATGGCAGATTGCAATGCCTTGTCTTTCTTAATATCATTTGCAACGGATTGCAAGCCTGGTAAAACATTATCCAGATTCAATCCATTATCATCAATGTAAGGGTAGATAAAGATATGCTCATGGTTAAGCTTTCTCATTTCTTTATTAGTGATAATAGGAGTGGTGTTGGATGTGTTAAATTTCTTGTGAAGATTTGCCGAAAAATGAATAATCTCCCTTAAATCACTGACATTAATAATTTCTCCCTTTTTATATAAATAGCTGAAATCCGTTCCTTCTCCTAAATCTTCCATCAATAGGATATTACTTTCCTCATCCGCTAGAATAATATCAGGTGTCATTTCCTTCAGTTCCTGATCTGAACTGATAATGCCGTAAAATTCGGATTCCCTTAATACTCTATTGGCAGGAGCTTTTACCTGAGGGTACTTCTCAACATAATCACGGCTCTGTTTGATAATAAATGAGCGGTTTTTGTCAGTTTTACAGCGTAAAGTGAAATTCATATTGCCATCTCCAGGCTTTTCTGCAGATATGACCTTTTCATCCGCTTTTAACCATTCCTGGGCATGTAAATAGTCATTGATTGTGTTAATATCATTGTTAAGCTGGTACATTATTTTTTTTTTAATCTGTAAGGCTTTGCATTAATTTCTCATGATAATTATCAGCTACATCATAGCAGTACCTGACCGGATAACCTTCTCCATTTGTGCAAAGCAGGTAGTTTTTGTAAACCTGTTTCTCATTTTCTTTAATGGTATCATCAGGATGAACCTCCAATTTCGCGTTCAATTCTTCACTGATGATATCATTAGGGGCTATAATGTAGTGGCTTGCCAGTACGTCAAAAGGATTAAAACCTTTGGCTCCCTGGTCTATCCATTGCTGTAACCAAGGCTGGGAGTGTGCGGCCAGCCATTTATTTCCAGGCTGTTCGTTATCCAGCTTCTCCAGATCAGTAGCTGTTATCCATACTTTACTGGAGATTTCAAAAGGGCATAAAGTAACATTAAGCCCGGCCTGAAACATGAGGCTGAAAGCTGTATTGTCCAGGTCAAAATTAAGGTCCCTGGCATGATTGCCTTTATTGCCGATTTTGAAATAATCTGTTGGTTTCCTTCTTCCTGCTACCAATACCACTTCTTTAATCTGTGATTTTAATTCAGGATATTTTAATAAAAGCAGTCCAACATTCGTGGCAGGTCCAATGGCAAGTATAGTAAGCGAAGTTTTTTTCAGTTGCGCGGCCAAAGCTTCAATGGCCTCGTTGGTTTCAACATTATTTAAATCAATGGCTTCCCCGGCACCTTTATAAACAGGTATTTTACCTTCAGCAAAATCGGTGCTCATTTTTTTGCTCAATGTAAAAGCATCATCTATTCTTGTATTGCCAAATACAGCACTGATTCCTTTAATATCCACATTATCCGCTTTGAGTAATTGCAATACTGAATATCCATCATCCACATCGCAATAGCCTTCCCGGATGTGGCGCTTCATTCCTACTGATAAATCTGTGTCAATCCAAATGTTCTTCATAGCTTTCATTTTACCTTGGAATTTTTTCGAATTTAGGAATTAACCTTTCCCAAAAACCAATTTCATTTTGTACTCCTGTAGAAGGGTCATTAATAAATTCCTGCTTATCCTTATATACTTTTAGTGTGCCACTTTTCATATAGCCGATTTCATCGCCCATTAATATGGCTTCCTTTAAATCGTGGGTAACAAATAAGGAGGTGATACTGAATTTTTTGGCCAATTCTTTAAAAAGATTTTGCATTCTTTCTCGGGTTCCTGCATCGAGGCTACCAAACGGCTCATCCAAAAGCAGGAGGGAAGGATTGGTGATTATCGCTCTACCAAAGGATACTCTCTGTCGTTGCCCGCCAGAAAGTTGATGGGGCATTTTTGTTGATTGGTTGCTGAGCTCCACAAACTCCAGCATTTCGCTTACCTGCTTTTGAATTTGCTTTTCTTTTTGCTTTTTTATTCTTAAACCAAAAGCGATATTTTCAAACACATTAAGATGCGGAAACAGCAGGTCTTCCTGATAGAGGTAAACAATATTTCTTTTTTCAGGAGCTAATTCACTGATGTCATTTCCGTTCAGTAAAATTTTACCGGCATCAGCTTTTAACAAACCAGCAATAATTTTGAGCATACTGGTTTTTCCACAGCCGGATTGTCCCAAAATACTAAGGGTTTTATGTTGTGCTAAAGACAATTTGAGGTTTTTCACCACCTGCTCTTTTTCAAAGCTTTTAACGATATTTCGTATCTCTAAAAACATTAAGTTAGTTTGTTAAATACATAGCGTTTATTGATATACATTAAAATTACCGGAGGCAATATCAGTAGGCAGCAGCTGAGCGCCCCATAGAAATAGTTGGATTCCCTGATGAAAAGGAATACTTTAATAGTTAAGGTTTGGATTTTACCTACGCCAATTACTGAGGTTAGGCCATATTCAAACCATGAAATAAGGAACGTCTGAAAGAAACACACCAGTAACATCCCTTTGGCAAGGGGCAATAACACTTTGGTGAAGCTGTAGAATTTATTTCCTCCCAGGGTTGTTACCAGCGCTTCCATATTTTTCATTTTTTCGCCCCAAAAGCTGATAAAGAAAATCAGTGCATAAGGGAATGTGATCATAAACTGGGCTATTACTACTCCCGACATTGTGCCAAAAACTCCTGTTGTGAGGAAAAAGTAACTCAGGCAAGCGGCGAAAACAACTGGAGAAAGTATATAGGGAAAATAACTAATGAGCGATAAAGTCTTCTTTTTAGGATGATAGGCAATATTTCTGCTGATGATAAACCCAGCAAGAGTAGCCGTAAAAGCCACTGATAGAGAGATGATGACCGATTGAAAAAAGCTTGTTAACAAGTCTGTTTCTGAAATAAAAAGAGCTTTCCAATTAGCTAAGCCAAAATAATGAGGCAGCACATCAGGGAAAATCCATTCAGCTGAAAATGAGAGCCATAGCAGGTATACAAATGGAAACAGTATGAGACAAACCATAGCTGTTAGAAAGAAAGGTTTCCAGTTAATACTCATTTCTCATCATTTTTTTGCGTGAAAAGATGAAAATAGTCAATACCATAATGGTAATGGTATAAACCACCGCCATTACGTAGCCTTCAGAGATTTTTGACAGATCAAACTGCTTTAGTTCTCTCAATATTAAAACAGATAACATCTGAGGCGATTCCTGCCCCAATATAAGAGGCACCTCATATGCTCCCAACAAGAAGATGAAATATAAAACTATTAATATCCAGGATTTTTGAAGCATTATAGGCAAGGTTATACGTTTTACGACCTGGCTATTAGTAGCTCCTAAAGCTTTTGATAATTGGGTCAGCTCTGTAATTCTTTCATTTTTGTAAATATTAAGATAAAGTAAAATGAAAAAAGGAGTCAGCAGCGTAACGAAAGTGATGATAATACCGATGGCAAAGGTATCATTTACCATGTCCGGAAATTGCTGAATACCACTGATCCAGTTCATTGAATAGCTTATTCTTGAAAAGAAACCTGATTTTGCAAAAAGTTGATAAGTGAAAAATGCCGAGACTATACCAGGAACTGCCAGGGGCATATAAATGATGAAGGAAAAGAATTTTTTATCCAATGTCCTTTTAAAATGGAGTACCACCCAAATGGCCAATCCGACAGAAAGTACCACCGAAATGAGTGCAATGATACTGCTATATAAAAAGGAGCCGGCCAATGTAGAGGAGTTAAATACAGTATGCCAAAATTCAAGTGTAAAGCCTTCATTTACCATTCCAATTAAGCCAAAGCTATAAAGAAGGGCATATAGAAAAGCAGCCATAAATGGGAGAATTGCAAATATGGCAAATAATGTAAAACCAATATGTTTCCCTTTATTTCTCAATTACGTGGGTTCTGAAGTCTTCGTAAATATTCAACATATATTCTGGTGCCGGTTCCTGAATGGCATTATCTTCCAGATCCTTAAGGGAAGGGCCATATTGTCTTTGGTTTATTTTTTCGAATTTCAACCTCTCATCTTCTGGTAATTTGCTTAGATCCAAAACAGTATTCGAATTCATTCCTGACGGATCTGCTTTTTTTAACTGAGCTTCAGGGGATATTATGAAATTAATTACCTGCATAGCAGCTGCTTTATGGGAGGAATTGTAGGTTATTCCCAGATAATTTGAATTACGAATGGTACCATTTTCCCAGGCGTAGCCTCTTGTACTTTTAGGAAATAAACCTTGCAGTACCTTATCTTCTATGCCTCCTTCACTAAAACCATAGGAAAGCTTAAGTTCTCCGCTTGCAAACATCCGGTCCATTTGCGAATGTTCTTTTGGGAATGTCTTTCCAGATTTCCAGAAGTGCTTTTTATTGCGATTAATGTATCCCCAAAGCTGAGCTGATAAAGTGTCATATTTTTGCTGGTCAAAGGCACCATTGAGTCCATCCGAGCTTCCGCTTAGCTCACTCATAAAGCATTTTAGCAAGGTCATGCCAGAAAAATCGTTCGAAATGGTAAAGCTTCCGGGATTTTCTTTAACATATGTTTCCAGTTCAGCCAAGTTGGAAGGAGGGGCTGGAGTTTTAGCACTGTCATATATCAATGCAAACTGATTGATGCTCCATGGACTTTCCATTCCATTAATTTCCTGCTGGAAGTCCACGCTGATAAAAGGGTCATCAAAATTGATGTACTGAGAATTTGGAAGTTGATTGACAAAAGGCCCCCATAAGCCTTTTATTTTTCGGAGCTGGAAAAATGTTTCACCATTAATCCACACCATATCTATTTGACCATTTTCAACATTTGCCTGTTTTTCGCCCATTATCAACTGAACAATTTCAGGCCCCTGCCCGCCACTGATTTTTAGGGTGATATTATACTTTTCTTTTAAAGCAGGCACTACATAGTTATTGATATAATCATTTACAGTAGTGCTACCTTGCCACATCATGAAATTTACTGTGCTGCCCTCTGCTTTTTTAGCAATTTCCTTCCAGGGCAACTGCTTCAGGTCTGTCCTCTTTTCAGATTGGGAAGAATTGCAGGCCACAGCAATACATATTATCAATACAAAAAGTATTGACACTTTTATCTTATGCATAATAATTTAATCTAAATCGGAATTGATTAATTGAATTGAGAATTCTGTTACTTAATAAGCGGAAGGGGGACCCCTGAAAGGACTATAAATTAAAATAGGGCTGGTAAAAATTCGTAATGGGTGTTTAAAGAACAGTAAGTTTTTAGCAGAAATGATCCATTGGATCAGTTTCTTAAATGCCGGATCAAAGAAATAGCTTTTTGAAAAGATTTTGAGATCAAAATGGGTATTAATGTCTCTGAATTTTTCCAAAACAAAAGGATTATTTTCCTCAGTATTGCAATAATTTTCTAAGGCATTAAAAAGTTGGTTAGTTTGCCATGAGAGAGCAGCAAATTCCTCTTTACGGAATTGGCTTTTTGGAAGCGCGATCAGGTATGTGCCGCCACGGAAATTAGGACCAAGAACAGATTTGCCTGTATCTAATTTATTTTGTATTTCATTCCAGTCAATCGCTGCCAATTCAGGGCTATCATTACCAACGGCAATGAGGTTGTCATAACCTAAATCAAAAATTTCCTGGTACGCATTGGCTAATTTTTCACCAAATGAATTGCCAGATTGATTCCCCTGGTGAAAATGAAATACTGGCAAAGCTGATTCCTGCAATGTTTTTTCTGCTCGGGCAATTAAAGCAGCACTTATTTTCTGATTTTGAATAGGTGAATTTTTAACAAATTGCTTCATTCTGCCTTCATAAGAGGCTTTTCTACTGAAAAATATAAGAGCTGTTTTGTTATTGGCTTGCATCTTTTGCAATTATAATTCAATTATTTGAAGTAATGTGTCTTATTTACGACTATTCTTAAGATACGGATTTCCCTTATGTCAAATTAAGAAAATTCCAAGGTTTTTTCATTGTTCTTATTTATTACTTTTCAAATGTAGATTTGATTGTTTTAACAGGAATTAAATTAAAATATTTATTGATTTAAGAAACAGGTATTAAAAAAGCCATGCTTTTGAGCATGGCTTTTTAATGTTTACAAAAGTTAATATTTAAAAAATCTATTGATCTTTATCTTTTTTCATATTAATCAAATAGGTAGCATTAATACTGAAAATTCTGTTTTTTGCTCCAATGTCGCCAACTGTCATGTCACCTGCACCAGTATCTACTGTATATTCATTAGATACATTTACTATACCAAAATTGTAACCAACACCTAACTTAACAATTTTATCGTTATTGAAAGTATATTCAAAATCTGCCTTTAATAAAAGTCCTGCATCTAGTGCATAGAAAGGATTGGTTGCCTTTTCTTTCTTTAAACTAAGAATATCTCTGTCTATTTCATTATCAGTTTCACTTTTACCTGCGAATGCATAGCCTCCATAAAAACCACCACCGATTTGCAGGAATAAATTCTCGTACAAATCTGTTCTGAAATTAAAAACAAATGGAACCTGTACATAATCCAGCGTTAATGTTTCATTTTCTGTTTTGTATCCTGCACCAGAATAAAAAAGTCCGATATGAAACACAAAATTTTCAGTTGCACCTGTCTCAGAATATATTCCTGCATTAAGCCTGGTGAAACTTTCAAAATCTGGGTAAATGGCGGGGTCATTTATTTTTGTAAATACCATGCTTGGCATATTTGCGCCGATTTGTAATCCAACTCTTTTAATTTTCTTAGGTGCTGAAGGAGTATAGTCCTGGGCCTGAGTGAAATAAGATGTTAAAATAAATAATAAAATAATTGGTAAAGTGTTCTTCATTTCAATTTAAGTTTGTTGTTAAAGTTGTTTTCGCGCAAATGTAATTAGGCTCCTCATGAAAAATAGATGAGGATTTGAACTATTAGGTAGTGTGATATTGGTTTTTTGGTGGGGCAATACTTTTCATTTGATTTTCCCGCTCT
>JBEPWY010000057.1:0-13571 GCA_041642185.1 Marivirga sp. | reverse complement strand
TATCTTTTCTTTCAGGAATATTACCGCCTGCTTCCTGTCTTTTTTGAAGCAGGTATTTCATCTCCACACTTTCCTCATCAGGCTTCACAAAAGGAATTTCTTCTAAATCCTCATCCGAAATCGCTACTTTAAAGCGATCTCTGAAATACCTTAATTCTTCCTGGTCTAATTTTTTCTGCTGATGGGTCACATTACTTGCTTCTCCTGCATCTCCTTGCCCATATCCTTTAATGGTTTGTGCAAGAATAACAGTAGGTTGCCCTTTATGCTCAGTGGCTATTCGATAAGCATTATAAATTTTTACAGGATCGTGACCGCCTCTTTTTAATCGTTGCAATTCCTTATCAGAATAGTTTTTTACCAGCTCTTTCAATTCCTCGTCTTTCCCAAAAAATTCATTCCGGATATAATTGCCGTCTGAATATGCTAACCTCTGCAGCTGCCCATCAGGTATTTCGTTTAACTGCTTAATTAATTGGCCTTTTTCATCCAGATCAAAAAGCGGGTCCCAATCACGCCCCCATAAAACTTTTATAACATTCCAGCCTGCTCCTTTAAACAATGCTTCCAGTTCCTGTATTACTTTGCCATTGCCCACTACCGGGCCGTCCAATCGTTGCAAATTGCAATTCACCACAAAAATGAGGTTCTCCAGTTTATCCCTTGCTGCTATTTTAAGTGCCCCGGTCGATTCAGGCTCGTCCATTTCGCCATCTCCTAAAAACGCCCAAACTTTTTGATTATCTTCTTTAATTAACCCTCTGTTTTTAAGGTATTTATTAAATCTGGCCTGGTAAATGGCCATAATGGGAGATAAACCCATAGAAACAGTAGGGAAACTCCAAAAATCAGGCATTAAATGAGGGTGGGGGTAAGAAGTAAGTCCTTTTTCAGATCTTAATTCATGACGAAAATTCAGTAATTGTTCTTCAGAAAGCCTTCCTTCCAGAAAAGCTCTTGCATAAACACCGGGCGATGCATGTCCCTGAAAATATACTATATCTGATTTTTCATTATCGTGCACCTTAAAAAAATGGTTAAAACCTACTTCCCAAAGGTTAGCAATAGAGGCATAGGTGGAAATATGACCGCCTATGCCTTTATCTTCTTTATTGGCTTTTACTACCATGGCCATGGCATTCCAGCGAATCATGCCTAATAATTTTTTCTCTATTTCTAAATCCCCCGGATAGGCTTTTTCTTCTTCGGCCGGAATAGTATTAATATAGGGGGTGTTAAAAGGCCGGACAAATGAGGTCCCGTGTTTTTCAGCTTCATTCCTAAGCAGTTCTAATAATTCCTGTACCCTTTCTTCGGGTTCGTTTTCTAAAACATACCGAAAAGATTCAAGCCATTCTATATTTTCTACTTCATAATATCCTGTCTTCTCATTATTCGCCATAAATAAGGAATTTAAAAAATAAAATTATTGAAGAAACATCTGATGGGATTTCGTTACCCGACACTAAATAAATCACCTTCATTAGTATCTAATTTTTAACGCCTCAGCAATAGGGAGGTTTATACATAATAGATAAATCTCAAAAATATAATTTTCAAATTATATTCATTTCTCAGGAGATCAGTAGTTCGATCAATTTGTAAAATGAATTCTGACTTAATTGAAAAACTAGCCATTTTAGTGAACATTTAACTTATCTACACCGTCGTTATTTATAAGAGCAAAGTAATACCAAATCTTGCTCATCAACTATTCAATTTTAAATCTCATAACTTTTTGAACTATTATGAAAAAGCAAAATTATAATGTACGAAAATTTCCATTGTTAAATTTTAGCTGGTTATTTTCAATATTGCTATTAGCAACTATTTTTACAGGATGCGACGATGATGATGACAGAGTTGATATTGATCCACAGCCTGTTGCTTATGTATCATTTTACAATGGATCACCAGAGGGTTCTGCATTGGATATTTATGCAGATAATAGCAAAATAAATTTTAATGCATTTGATTATACTGATTATACGGGCTATTTAAGATTTTTTACAGGAGAACGAACGTTAAGATTTACTCCTTTTAACGCGGCCAATACTGTAGCTGAAGAAACAGTTGTTTTGGTAGCTGATAGTTTATATTCTGTTTTTATTACAGGCCAGTTAGGTGACAGACAAGCCATGATTGTACATGATGATATTCGGGCTGAGGATACTGACAATGCCTTAATACGAGTATTGCATGCTTCACCGGATGCTCCTACCATAAATTTAGTACAAACAGGAACCGAAACCAGTTTATTTAATAATATTACTTATAGAGAAATAACTGAATTCGGAGAAATAACACCGGGTCAAACTTCATTTGATATTACAAATGCTGCAAATGGTGAATTTATTACCACTGTTGCTAATGTAAATTTCCTTTCAGGCAGGGTTTATACTTTAATAGTAAGGGGTTTCGTGGAGCCACCGGCGGGCAACAACAATGATTTAAGCGTGCAAATAACCCCGAACTTTTTCAACTTATAAAATAAATTTAGTTCTTTCTTAACATTCAAATTCAAGAAATATGATGTTTACAAAGCCGGATTTTCAAACTCTGCAAAGTCAGTTGGCTGAAATGTTGAGAGGCGGATTTGCTCCTGTTGTTGTTTTATTACGCGAATTTAATTATCAAAAATCAGGTGTTGTTGTAGAGGACTTGCCATTTTCTGTATGGTCTTTATTGGAGCATATGCGCCATAGGCAGAAAAAACTTTTGGCTTTCATAAAAGACCCTGAAAACAACCTGGACTTATGGCCAAAAGCATATTGGCCGGAAAATCCGGTTCCCGAAAATGAACAAGAATGGTTAAATGCCATAGATAGTTTTGAGCAGGACCTGGAGGAAATGATTAAAATTGTGGAAAACCCGGAAGCACCTTTATTTGATGTTCAAAAAAACGGCCATACAATTTCTTATGCCGCATTAATTAATTTACACCATAATGCCTACACCATTGGTCAGGTTAAAGCCATCGGAAGACAATTAGGCGTCTGGTAATATATTAAAGTGGATAAAGCTGCTCCTGAGAAAGCATTAATTCTTCTTTTAAAAGCTCAAAATCATTATGAGCAGGAATATCGGTAAGGTGTACAACTTCTTCTTGCGTATTATCATAATTCAGATAGCGCAGTAAAGGTCCGGCTGTTATCTCCGCTTCTTCAATTTGATCCTCAGTCAACAAATCCTTCCAGTAACCGGAAGTTCCTTTATTTAGGTGCTTCGGATTCTCTTTCTTAAGCTTGCAAAAGCTAACTGCTGTTTTAAGATCTTCTTTTTTATCCTCTTTCATCTCAATATCCATATAATCCAACAGTCGGTCCAATTCATCACGAAAACTATTTAATAACATTTCATAATAAGTGATATGGATATTATAATCTTTACTTAACCTTAAATGGTCGTATACATGCCATACCCAATCCTGCATCATTTTAGAGAAATTATTTTGCAGGTAATCTTCCGGCTCTGTTTCCTTCTGAGGAAAGTATTTTTGCATATAAGGAGAGCAGTAATATTCAGAAGCTGAAATGGCAATATCCCTGGGGTCTCTTATTATGTAAATCTTTTTATCAAATGCATTAAGCACTTCCCCACTTCTTTTACAGATAGGAGAATGCGTCCAGGCATGAGCCGTTTGATCAATATATCTTTGAATATTTTCAATCGGCATTTTAAATATACTACTAATCCTATAATTGATTTGGAGGTCTGTAATTTGCATTACATCAATTCGTGCCTGTTCAGGAAAATTTAAATCCCAATTTTTAGCCAACTCATAAATAGGTTGCTTTTCAATATAACTACCGTTATTTCTACCGGATCTTTTTAAGATCTGCTGGATAATTTGATAAAGCCAAAAATTTCCGCTTTTTGGTACGCCGCATTGAAGAATACTCATGATTTATTTTTCTTAAGATTAAAAAATAACTGCTTGTTACAGCTTTTAAAAAATCAGGAGAATTAAATTTCTCGTCTTTTCTCATTCCGAAAATATATAATAAAAGGATTATTGGTAAAAACGCTTAAGCTCAGGCTGCGGTTGCATAAGGTGCAGGAATTAAAAACAGCTGGAATTTAAGGAATACAATTTCAAACCAATGAATTAAAGAGCTCGTAATAAGAGTATAGTTGAATGAATAAAACTAAAACGAACCATTATGAGTGACTCAAAACAAACAACCAACCCAAACACCATTAAAAGCTGGGCTGATGCCAGGGAAGGACAACCCGCTTTGGTGAAAGGTACTGAAAGTGAAAATGGAGGAGTTTTACGAATACATTTTCCTAAAGCCAGCGAAAGTAATGAAGAATTTAAACCCATTCCATGGGATAAATTCTTTGAAGTATTTGAGGAGAGGCAACTTGCCCTGCTTTATCAGGATAAAAAAGAGAATGGTGAGCAGAGTACTTTTCACAAATTCGTGAACCGTTAAGTATTTAATACTGTTTCAATAACTGAAATCCTATGATTAAAGATAATGATGGGGTTAATTAATCAGTTACTGAATTTTAATTATACGCATGAATATAAATACAGGAAAAGCATCCCTGGTAAATAAAATTATTAATAAAAATGAACTAAGGGTGGTAGGCATGTCCCGCAGTGGAAATCATGCCATCATCAACTGGATTATTCAACAGCTCAATGGCCGCTACTGCTTTTTAAATTGTGCGGAACCAAAAACCAACCCATTTCAAACTGCGCGACCTTTACAAAAAGAGGTAACCTATAAAGCAAATTATCCTGAATTTAATTTAGAAAAAGAGAAAGCCGGCACTTTTTCTAAAAAAGATTACCTTATTCACAGTTATGAGGATTGTTTTCTCAGCATGCTCAACCATAAAGCATTTGAAGAGCAACATGATGATTTTGTGGGCCCTTCTGACAATAGATTAGATGTATTAATTCTGAGGGATCCGTTTAACCTTTTTGCCAGTCGTATCAGGTCAGGCCTTTATAAAGAGAAAAAACCCGGTGCCCAGGTAACACCCCTAACTGCCAGACGGATTTGGAAACAACATGCCAAAGAAGCAATAGGATTGAAAAGGCATCTTCGGAAAAAAAAGATAGTAATCAACTATAATTTATGGGTTTATGATACTGCCTACAGACGTAGTATTGCTATACAGTTAGGCATTGCTTTTACAGACAGCGGCTTTCATGAGGTAAGTAATGTAGCAGGCGGTAGTTCTTTTGATGGTCTGAAATTTGAAAACAGAGCAGACAATATGAAAGTGTTGGATAGATGGAAGCATTATGTGGATGACCCGGGATATAAAATGATTTTTGATAAAGAGTTAATAGATTTGTCTCATCAAGTATTTGGCCACATCCCGGATGAAAATTTGTTGGCTGGTTAAAATTTTTCACGTCCACTGCTCGAGAAAATTTCCTATAAAATAAGCCACTAAGGCTGCTGATCCTCCTATAAGTAACATTTCGGCCCCGGCTCTAAAGCCATTTCCACCGGTAGCTTTGGTTCTTAAAGCCCCGGATCCAAATAAAGCTATGGCAGTAGCAATACATGAAAAAAGGAAGGCATCAAAATTACCTGTTTTGAAAAAATAAGGAAGTAAAGGGATAACTCCTATTAAAACAAATGCCATAAAAGTAAATGAAGCTGCTATATAGGGGTTTTCTTCTTCTTCTGCTCCAGTTGCTGTAGCATCATTAGCTTTTCTTGCTTTTTCAGCTTTATTTGATAGAAAATCTGAGGAGGCCATAGAAAATCCATCCGCAAACAAAGAGGCAAAACCAACGATAAGTATAGCCTTTGCGCCAAGCTCGGCTCCCTCAATACTGGCAACTATCGCAAAAGTGGTAACAATTCCATCGTTTGCACCATAAACAACATCCTTTATGTATCGTTTTATAAGTTTTATTATTTTCATTTTATTGGGCTGTAGAGAAATGAGTTAGCTCATTTTCTGATTCTTCGCCATTAGCCCATGCTTCTAAATTACTGAGGGTGGCATTAATATTCTCCTCCAGAGCTTCATGGGTAAGAAAAGCCTGATGTGCAGTAATTAGGACATTTTTAAAGCCCATTAAACTCACAAAAAGATCATCCTGAATAACATCAGAAGAGTGATCTTCAAAAAACAACTCTTGTTCATGTTCATATACATCCATTCCCAAATAACCGATTTTGCCGATTTTGAGTCCTTCAATTAAGTCTTCTGTTTTACAGATAGCTCCTCTGGCTACATTGATAATCATCACTCCCTTTTTCATCTTGTCGATTTTATCTTTATTAATTAAATAACGGGTTTCTTCAGTAAGTGGGGCATGAATAGAAATGATATCGGATGCTTTACACAATTCATCAATTTCCACATAACGGGCATCATATTTCTCTTTCAGTTCCTCATTTTCCTTTACATCATAAATCAGTAGTTTACAGCCAAAACCATGCAGAATTTTGGCGCTTACTGCACCAATATCACCGGCTCCTAAAATTCCGACAGTTTTACCATGCATGTCAAACCCTACCAGTCCGTTTAGCCTGAAATCATTCTCCCTTATTTTTCTATTGGCAATTACTAACTTACGATTAAGGGCCAGCATTAAAGATATACTATGTTCTGCCACTGAATAAGGGGAGTAATCCGGTACATTGGCCACTCTAATTTCCAATTCTTCTGCCTTTTCAGTATCAATATGATCTACTCCCATTGTGCGGGTAGCAATGTATTTTACTTCTATATCTTTCAGTGCTTCGAGCACTTCACTAGAAGCATTATCGTTAGTAAAAATAACCACTGCTTCACTGCCTTTGGCCAGTGAAACTGTGTCTTTGGTCAATTTTTCTTCTTTATAAAATAAAGTTAAACCAGGGATATCCCGAGCTTGAAAAAAAGGTTTCTCGTAAGGCGAAATATTATAAACTGTAGCTTTCATTTTTTTATCTTTTATAATTTGTGCCATTATAGCAGTAATAAATTCTCAATAGATATTCAAGGACTCCGATAGTTAATGGCGTGTCCACCAGATAGCTTTTCTGCCTCTGATATATTTATGTTCATTTTATTAAAATAGATTTTTCTTAAATTTTAAATATTTATATAATTCTCCTCCCCAAAGTACAAGAGAAGAGATGGCGAAAATTACCACAAAGTGCAGTACAGGAAGATCCTTAAATCCAAATAGATCGCGAAGAAACGGCACCTTTATTACCGCTACCTGACCGGCTATGGAAGCAACAAAGGCAATATTGATCCATTTGTTTGTAAACATCCCGATTTCAAAAATTGACTGCCTAAGGCCACGCATATTAAATACATTAAATACCTGCGTCATTGCAACGGTTAAAAAAGTGCCTGTTCTGGCCATTTCCGTTCCCTCGGGCATATAATAATCCAGCACTAAAATAGAAAGTGTAACCATAATAGCAGCCATCAAGAGCAGGTAAGGTACTATATCCCAGTGTAAAATACTGGCACTTTTCTTTACCGGCGGCTGATGCATAATTTCACCCTGACCGGGCTCTGTAGCCAGTGCAATGTCCATTACCCCATCTGTCACCAAATTCACGTATAAAATCATAGCTGCGGTTAAAGGAATAGGGAAGCCAAGCAGAAGACCTACAATTAGCACGGAAGTGGAAGCGAAATTAGTGGTAAGTAAAAAATAGCTTGTTTTTTTTACATTTTCAAATACTATCCTACCTTCCCGTATAGCATTAACAATACTACTGAAATTATCATCCTGCAATACAATTTCAGAGGCATCTTTGGCCACATCAGTACCTCGCTGACCCATTGCAATACCTACATCAGCCCGTTTTAAGGCCGGTGCATCATTTACACCGTCACCCGTCATTCCGACCAAAGTATCTTTTGCCTGAAGCCTTTCGGCTATCCGGAGTTTAGTCTGTGGATCAACCCGAGCATATACGTTTACATGTTCTAGTATGTCATCAAATTTATCATCATCCACATCCAGCTCTTTCGAGGTAAGAGATACAGGATATTTATCTTCCTCTTTTTGCTCTTTACTGTCTACAATTCCGACCTGCTCGGCAATCGCTGCTGCAGTTTTTTTGTGGTCTCCGGTTACCATCATCACCCGAACACCAGCGGTTTTACATTCGTCAACTGATTCCTTTACCCCTTTTCTGGGAGGGTCTATAATACCGGTTATACCTACCCAAACAAGATCTTTTACATCATCGGCATCGACACTATCCTTGCCATTTGCTTTTTTGTACCCCTGTGAAAGTACTCGCATAGCCTCTCCGGTCCATTGATCTATTTTGTCACGGATCTCTGCTCTTTTTTCATCCGTCATTTCCTGAGGACCATCCGGACTTAGCCATTGACTGCTAAGCTCCAATAATCTTTCCGGAGCCCCTATGGCAAAAATTTCCGGCCCTTCTTCTGTATCTACCAAAGATGCGCGGAATTTCTGCTCTGAATTAAAAGGCAAGTCATCTATGAGCTTATAGTCTTTATAAGGCGCTTTGTTTTTCACTTTAGCTTTGCGGCCCATCACCAGCATGGCTGCTTCTGTAGGGTCACCTGTAACCTCTGGGCCTTCATCTTTATCCTCCTCTTCTTCCTCTTCTTCTTCCTCCTCCTCCTCTATTTCATCCTCTTCATCATTACTGTTTTTATTTTTGGATTTTACGTTAACATTAATTTTCACTTTATCAGGTTCTACATCCACGTCCACATCTATATCCTGATCCTTTTTCTTCTCTTTTTTGCCCCCCGTTGTATCCTTTGTTTCAGTTTGATCTTTTGGTGCTTCTCCATCTTCGCTTACCCCACCCTCTTTCTTCTTTTCCTCTTCTTTATCTTCGGATATAGCAGCTTCCTTTTCAGCAGTAAGCTCTTCTTTTTTCTGTTTATCCTTGTCTTCTTCCTCTCTTACTTTTTCTTTCTTGGGTTTCTCCTCTTTTTTGTCCTTCTTCTCTGTAGTTGACTTCTCTTGCTTTTCCTCTTCCTTATCTTCTTCCTTTGGCTTTTGCTGATCTTCTTCTTGGCCTTTTATAGAAGCATTATTACAAAAAGCGGCAATCGCCATTAACTTGCTTTCAACCGGATTATTTTCCAGCTCAATATTTTCATCTTCTTTTTTAAATTCTCCTTCCAACTGATATCCGCTTCCGGTCACAGCCAATTCCTGTCCGCTACCGGTAAATATCCTTTTAACTGTTAAAATACTTTGAGTAATGGTGCCTGTTTTATCAGATAAAATAGTACTGACAGAGCCCATCATTTCAGTGGCAGTAAACTCCCTGATCAAAGCATTTTGTTTAGCCATGCGGTTGGCCCCAATTGCCAATACAATAGAAATAACCACGGGTAAACCTTCTGGTATGGAAGAAACCAAAGTGGCAATTGTTACCAGTAGAATATCCTGAAAAATGAAATCGCGATACCAGTAGCCAATAGCGAAAACTATTACAGCTGTTGTTACAGCAATAGCTGCCATTTGCTTACCTAATAAACTAGTCTTCTTTTTGAAGTTGGAATCCTGCATTTTCATTTCACCCATAGAGGCGGCAATCTTACCAATTTCAGTTTGTTTGCCAATAGCAGTTACCACTGCCTTGCCACCGCCTCTGGCTATATTGGTGCCTTTCCAAACCATGTTGGACCGATCTCCTACAGCAGCATCTTCCTCTACAGGTTCAATCTTTTTTTCAACCGGCATTGACTCCCCGGTGAGAGAAGCTTCTGTAGCGCGTAAATCTTTGATTTGCAACAGGCGACCATCAGCAGGAACAGTGGAACCTTCTTTTAATATTATTATATCACCAGGCACCACCTCTTCAGCAGGCATTTCCTGTTCTTTACCATCACGCAAAACATAAGCTTTTTTCTTCACCATACTCTTTATGGATTGAATAGCTTTTTCTGCTTTATACTCCTGAACAAAGCCCATTATGGCATTAAATAAGATCACTGCCAGAATGATATAAACATCTGCCATCTGATCGGCCCACCAGGCAATGCCCGCTGCAATAAATAGTATTAGTATGAGGAAATCTTTGAACTGCTTTATAAATAATTTAAATGGATTAGTACCTCCTTTTTCAGGTAATTTGTTTTTACCAAATTCTTCCTGTCTCTTTTTGGCTTCATCAGAGGAGAGTCCTTCTTTTTTGGATGATACTTTCTCAATTGCCTCATCAATTTCTATACTGTGGTAAGAATATTTTTGATCAATTTCCATTATAGTTGAATTAATGTGAATGGATTACCGACAAATGCCGGTTTAAAAACATTAGTCTGGAAGCATTTAATTTTTCTTCTCTGCTTCCAAAATGTTTTTTAACCCTTTTGCTACTGCGTCCGGATTAAAGGAGATACTGTCAATTCCCTGTTCCACTAAAAATTGGGTGAAGTCTGGAAAATCACTTGGTGCCTGTCCGCACAAGCCTATTTTCTTACCTTTCTTTTTAGCACGTTCAATAGCCATACTAATCATCTGTTTGCTGGATGAATTCTTTTCGTCAAACAAATCGCTGACGAGGGCGCTGTCACGATCTAACCCTAAGGTTAACTGTGTAAGGTCATTGGAGCCGATAGAAAAACCATCGAATATTTCGGCATATTCTTCAGCCTGAAGCACATTGGAAGGAATTTCACACATCACGTAAATTTCCAAGCCATTCCAGCCTTGCTTTAAGCCGAAATCGCCCATCAGGTTTATTACTTTTCTACCTTCTTCTACTGTGCGACAGAAAGGAATCATCAGTTTTACATTAGTAAAGCCCATTTCATCCCTTACTATTTTCATAGCTTCACACTCCATCTGAAAGCCATCCTTATATTCTTCGCTATAGTATCTGGAAGCTCCTCTAAAGCCCAACATAGGATTTTCTTCTTTGGGCTCAAATTCCTTCCCGCCTATAAGATTTGCGTATTCATTGGATTTGAAATCACTCATTCTAACAATTACATCCCTCGGATAAAATGCAGCAGCTATAGTTGCTACGCCTTCTGCCAATTTTTCAACAAAAAACAGATCCTTTTTTTCGTAAGAAGCGGTAAGTTCTTTAATTTTCTTTTTGGCCTCTTTGTCTTTTAATTGATCAAAATACCTTAAAGCCAATGGATGAATTTGAATGGTGTTATTAATGACAAACTCCAAACGCATTAAACCAACACCTTTCACAGGATAATTGCTATAGCTATAAGCAAGATCAGGATCTCCCAATATCAGCATTACCTCTGTTTTTGGTTCTCCATGCTTACTGAAGTCAATTTCCTCCTCTTCCCATTCAAGAAAACCATCATAAATTTTACCTATATTTCCTTCTGCAGTGGAAACTGTTATTTCCTGTCCATCCTTTATGGTTTCTGTGGCATTTTCGGTACCAACTACTGCAACCGCCCCTAATTCGCGGGCAACTATAGCTGCATGGCTTGTGCGCCCTCCGCTATTGGTGATAATGGCTGAGGCTTTTTTCATCACATTATCCCAATCAGGGTTAGTCATTTCGGTAACTAATACATCGCCTTTTTGTAATTTATCAGAATCATTGGGAGAACTTAAAATTCTACTTACTCCTTTAGTGATTTTCTCTCCAATACCTGTACCGGTGGTAATCACCTTACCATTGCCATCACTGTTTATCCTATATTCTTTTATAGTTGATTTATCTTTCCCTGAATGAACAGTTTCGGGTCTGGCCTGAACAATATACAATTCATTGCTCTCTCCATCTTTTGCCCATTCTATATCCATTGCCCGTTTATACAACTCTTCAATCTCCAAAGACCAGGTAGCTAATTGTACTATTTCATTATCAGTCAAAACAAATTGATGTTGCTTCTTTAGGGGTGTCTTTTTATTAGTGGTTGTTTCATCACCTTTTTTGCCTGAAACATATACCATTGTTTTTTCCTTACTCCCCAGTTTTTTGGAAATGATAGAGCGCATACCTTTTTTCAGCGATTCTTTAAATACATAAAATTCATCTGCATTTACAGCTCCCTGCACTACATTATCTCCAAGCCCCCAGGAGCCTGTCAGAAACAAAACTTTTTCATATCCGCTATCGGGCAAGATTGTAAAGCCAACTCCCGCACATGACAAATCTGAGCGTACCATTTTTTGTACACCGGCGGAAAGTGCTACTTTCATGTGTTCAAAACCATTATGTTCCCGGTACCGGATTGCCCTATCAGTAAAGAGAGAAGCAAAACATTTTTTACAAGCCTCCACCGTATTGTCAGGCCCGCTTACATTCATAAATGAGTCATGCTGGCCTGCAAAGGAAGCTTCAGGCAGATCTTCTGCAGTTGCACTGCTCCGAACCGCAACACTTGTCAAAGATTCTTCCTGCTCTTCCAATTGATGATAAGCCTGTTTTATGCTCTCTATCAATTCCTCCGAAAACTCCCCTTTTAATATGAGCTGTCTGATGTCTTTACCAATCTTTTTAAGATTTTTAAATTCTTCCTTATCAAGCTCGTCAAGTTTAGAAGTAATTTTTTCTCTCAGGCCGTTATGATCCAGAAAATCCCAATAGGCCTGGGCGGTGGTGGCAAAGCCTGCAGGAATTCTTATTCCTTTTGCTCCTAACTGACTAATCATTTCACCAAGAGAGGCATTTTTACCACCTACTTCTGCAGTATCCCGGTTTCTTAATTCTCTGAAAAATCGAATATAATTGCTCATAAAAAAGGTTTTTAGCATTAAAAAATAAATTCGGCTGATCTTTTAATAGCCCGTAATATTTTAAAGAATGAGGTTTTATTAAAAACTAATGAATATAATTTTTTTAACATATCGCTTTAAAAAATATCCTTAAAAACCATCCGTTATTAAGAACTTACGTACATAATTATATACAGAGATTACGAATAATTGTTGTGCCTTTGTGGCCTTAAAAACGAGAGTACTCTGTTAATAAACTTTTTAACCTTATTAATAACTTTTTATGAAAAATGTAGCAATCAACGGACTAGGGCGCACAGGGAGGGCTGCCTTAAAAGTAATACTTGAAAATGATGACCTGAACCTTGTAGCCATCAATGATGCGAACCCTCCCGACAACCTGGAGTTTCTTCTAAAATACGACACCTTAAGTGGTACATATCACAAAAAAGTGAAGCTTAAGGACCATAAGCTAATGATCGATGATAAAGAATATCTAATATTCAATGAAAAAAACCCGGAGGATTTACCCTGGAAAACCCTAGATATAGACTTAGTCTTTGATTGTTCAGAGGTATACTCTTTAAGAGAAAACATTCAAAAACATTGTAAAGCAGGCGCTAAGAAAGCCATGAGTTGGTATGATAACGAATGGGGCTATATAGGCCAAATGGTTAGTAAAGCCAGAAATGCTCTAAAACAACCGGCTATATAAAGCTTTTAATAACGGCCAGAAAAAGGTGAAAAGGGAGTTTTATTTTTTTAACATGCCTACAACCAGAATGAAATTCCCTTTTAAACCTTGGCTAATACTAAACTTAATTACAGCGGCAATTTTAGTTGTTTTTTTCAGCAATCTGACAAAAATTTGGGTATTATAATTTTTAAGACCTTACCCGTGCAATTAATAAAGAAATTGCAATCCCTTCTTTAATACTTACGTAAACAA
>JBEPWY010000056.1:0-13585 GCA_041642185.1 Marivirga sp. | reverse complement strand
ACAAGCAACAGCTATTGATTTGGCGGGTAGAGATGTTTTTGAAGCAGTTCAAATTTCTGTAAACCCAAAGGTTATTACTACACCTAAAGTAGCTGCTGTGGCTGCTGATGGTATTCAGTTAATTGCTATTGCCAGGGTAACAGTACGTGCCAACATTCAGCAATTAGTTGGTGGAGCCGGAGAGGACACGATTTTAGCAAGAGTTGGTGAAGGTATTGTAACTTCAATTGGTTCAGCGGCATCACACAAAAATGTGCTGGAAAATCCTGATAAAATCTCTAAATTAGTATTACAAAGAGGTTTGGATGCTGGAACGGCATTTGAAATATTATCTATTGATATTGCCGATGTAGATGTTGGAGCCAACATTGGCGCCAAATTACAAACTGATCAGGCATCAGCAGATTTAAAAGTTGCAGAAGCCAAAGCGGAGGAACGCAGGGCTATGGCAGTTGCAGAAGAGCAGGAAATGAAAGCCAAGGCACAAGAAGCCCGTGCCAAAGTAATTGAAGCAGAAGCACAAGTACCACAAGCCATAGCAGAATCCTTTAGAAATGGGAACCTGGGGGTTATGGATTATTATAGAATGAAAAACATTCAAGCTGATACTGACATGAGAGAATCTATCTCAGGAACCGATAAAGGAAGTAGCGGCAAAAAATCCAATGGCGGTAAAAAGAAAGAAGATTAATATAGAATTTATAAATTATATAAGCCCCTGTTTTGAAAGAAGCAGGGGCTTTTTTGTGCCATATTTTTAAACTATATCTAAATCCCATCCTTGCAACTCAGCCACAAATAGTTATTTTTGAATAAAATACCATATATGCAAAAAACAGCTAATTATTATTTATTGGATGTATTCACTGATCAGCCTTTTGGAGGCAATCCGCTCGCTGTTTTCCCTGATGCCAGTGAACTAAGCCAGGAGCAAATGCAAAGGCTCACAAAGGAATTAAACTTATCTGAATCCGTTTTTCTTTTAAAGCCTACAAATATGGAAGCCGATGTGAAAATGAAAATTTTCACACCAGGCATGGAGTTACCTACCGCAGGTCACCCTTCCATTGGAACCGCATTTCTGCTATTAAACGAGGGTATCATAAAGCCAAAATCCACTAATCATATTATACTGGAACAAGGAATTGGAAATATTCAGGTCAATTATGAAAAGGAGAATGACCAGTTTTTCAATATAATGATGCAACAACCTTTACCAACATTTGAACAGACGTTTAAAGATAAAAATCTTGTTGCTTCTTTATTATCTATTAATGACACTGAAATAGAAGATGATTTCCCGTGCAGAATTGTAAATTGTGGGAATGCATTTTTAATGGTTCCTGTCAGATCTTTAGCTTCCATGGGAAAGCTGAAACTAAATAATGAGTTGTTTTACCAGATACTGGATGAAATAAAACTGACTGGAATAATGGCTTTTAGTTTAGAAACAAGTACTCCTAATATCCTAACGCATAGCCGAATGTTTGCGCCTCATTTAGGAGTTCCGGAAGACCCAGCCACAGGTAGTGCACACGGCCCATTAGCTTCTTACCTCTTTAATTACCAAATGACCGAGATGAGAACTTTGTCTACAGGTGAACAAGGTATAGAAATGGGTAGGCCTGCATTAATTAAAATGCAAATAGAACAAAAGGAAGGCAAAATAGACAAAGTATTAGTTGGTGGTAGCTCAATAATAATGGGGAAAGGCGAAATTAGGATATCGTAGCATTATGCAAAAAAAGAAAGTTCTTTTTGTTTGCCCCTACCCTTTTGACGAAGCACCCAGTCAACGCTTTAGGTTTGAACAATACCTACCAATTTTAAAAGGAGCTGGGTTCGAATATAAACTAGCTCCTTTTCTTTCCCTTTCAGCATGGAAGGCACTTTACCTGGAAGGAAATTCATTTAAAAAGGTATTCTCCATCTTAAATTCTTTTTCACGAAGGGTTCTACTTATTTGCAAATTATCACCATATGAGTTTATTTTTATTCATAGGGAAGCTACTCCTGTCGGTCCTCCATTTTTTGAGTGGATGGTAAGATTTATCTGGAAAAAGAAAATCATTTACGACTTTGATGACGCCATCTGGCTGAATGACCCTTCTGAAGCAGGAACAATAAAAAGCGCGATCAAGTGGAAGAAAAAAGTGAAAAGTATTTGTAGTTGGAGTTATAAAGTAAGCTGTGGCAATCAATATCTGGCTGATTTTGCGAGCCAGTTTAATTCAAATGTTATAGTAAACCCTACCACCATTGACACTGTCGGTTTACATAATTTAACTGTAGTTTCTGCTAATGAAGAAAAAGATAAAAAACTCACTATAGGTTGGACAGGGACCCATTCTACCTTACCCTATTTGAAAGAAATAATACCTGTTATAGCACAACTAGAGACTCAATATGATTTCAACTTTTTAGTAATTGCTAATAAGAGGCCTGATTATAATTTGAAATCATTGATTTATTTACCTTGGAATAAAACCACTGAAATTAAAGACTTAAACAAGATAGATATAGGGCTTATGCCACTAACCGACGATATTTGGAGTAAAGGAAAATGTGGATTTAAAGCTTTACAGTACATGGCACTTTCTAAAGCAGTCATTGCTTCACCTGTGGGAGTAAATTCTCTAATTATAGAGGATAAAACGAATGGTTTTCTGGCTAATACTCAAGAAGAATGGAGAATTGCTCTTATTTATTTATTAGAAGACAAAATATTGAGAAAAGAAATGGGAATGAAGGGAATGCAAAAAGTGGAAAAATATTACACAGTCAGTAGCAACAGCAAGAATTTCCTATCTTTGTTTATGTGAATAAGTAAGTATATTTAATATTAAATATAACTTTACCATTAGTTAGACTTAAAAAGTGAAATATGAAGAAAATTTTTACTAAAATAGTAGTGGCTGCAATTGCTACCATCGCATCCATTCAATTTACTCATGCACAAAATCCAAAGGAATTATTTAGTGGAAATGAAGAGGACGGCATCAAGTACTTAGGTAATTATTTTGAACCGATCGTAATATCAGCTAGTAATGGTTTAGCTAATGGCTGGAATAATACAGCAAAACCACATAAGCTATTTGGGTTTGATATTACAGCCACTGTAAGTGTTGCGGGTATTCCTGACGCTGCATACCTTTTTACATTCAGGAATGAAGACTATAGATCAATAAAATTAACACAAGGTACAGAAGCTGAAGTACCTACTTTTGCCGGAGGAGATTCAGATGTACAATTGGAAGTATATAACGAGGAAACAGATGTTACCATTCCTAACACCCAATTTACGGCTCCATCAGGAGTAGGTTTGGATAAAGTACCTGTAGTAAGAGCAGGTGTACCCATTATTTTAGGGAATGTCGGTATAGGCTTACCTAAAAATACTGAATTAAGAATAAGGTTTTCTCCGATATCAAGTATCGGAAATGATATTTCAATAGATGGGGCATTTGGCGTAGGCGTATTACATGATATCAAACAATGGATTCCTGGTATGAAATTGGTACCAATGGATTTATCAGTTTTTGTGGGCCATAACCGTTACCGCTTTGCTTATAGTGACAAGGACGATAATAATGCAGAATTTAAATCAAATGCTACAAACTTTCAGGTTTTAGCTTCAAAAAAACTTTTGTTTTTCACCCCCTTTGTGGGTTTAGGCTTTAACGCTATTAATTCTTCTTTGTCTTTTTCTTCACCACAAGCGGGTGTTGAAAATGCAGAATTTATATATGACGATTTAGGTGGTGGTAGATTGACTATAGGTGGTAGATTTAAAATATTATGGATATTAGCACTTTCTGTTGATTACACAGTGCAAAAATATAACACATTAAATGTAGGCCTGGGAATTAATTTCAGGTAAATATTACTTCTTTTAAATTTATAAAAAGCCTCTTTTTCAATCATATGACTAAGGGGCTTTTTTTGTTAAATAATAGGATTTGCTTAAATATGAACAATGACTTAAAAAAAGCTTACACTTATTAAAAAACTATTATTGAAAAACAACCATCGCCTAAAATGATATAAAGTTCATTTTAGTTTTATAAGTTGTTTTTAAGCAAACCCAAAATAATGGAATTACCTCAACTAGGCTCAATAGTTGTTATCATACTTTAACAGGTAAGTATATCTTCACTTTAGTCCATTGCCTGTCCATACTTTCAATGTTCATAGTGCCTCCGATTTTTTTCAATATTTCACGGGAATTATGTAAGCCCATTCCATTACCTGTGGAAAGCTCAGTGCCCCTATAGAACATGTCAAATATCTTAGGTTTTACCTCTTCAGCAATTCCTATACCATTATCAATAATAGTCATTAGATAAAAATCTTCATTTTTACTGACTGTTATGTTTATTTTAAGTTGCTTTTTTCTGCTATCTCTGTATTGAAAGCTATTTTTGAAAATACTTTTCAATACAATTGACAGTCTATCTGCATCACTTTTTAAGGTATAATCAAAAGGTATCTCAATTTCTTTTATAGCGTTTACTTCATAAATATTATCCATAAAAAGCAATAATTCCTCCACAACAGGATAAAGTTTAAATTCATCCCGCTTAATATGGGTATGAATATTAGTGGCTACATTGCTAATATCATTCACAAAAGCATTCAAAAGTCTTAAATTCAAACGCAAATGATGTTGTAATTTATTCACAGCATCAACATCAGAAATTTTAATCACCTCTAACAAACCTTCAAGGGAGGCTACAGGCCCACGGATATTATGTGAAACACTGTATAAAAACTTATCAAGCTCATGATTAGTATGGTTTAACTCAATATTCCTTTCTGTAATTTCTTCCGAGAAATTGGTGTTTTCAGTATTATCTTCCAAAAGAAAAATATATTCGTTTTTATATTCCGGATCATTTTCTACAGCAAAAGCAGAACACTTAATATGTAGTTCCTGTGACGTTATTAAATTCTTAATTGTGAAGTTGAATTTAACAGGAGTTTCTTTGTGCTTACACTCTTTAATTTTAGACCAGAACTCGGGAATATGCTGTATGTAAATAGCATCTAAAAAATTGACTTTAAACAGGCGGTTCCGTCCGAAAAGACTAAGACTTTTTTCATTGTTCCACAAGATATTAAAATCCTGATCTGTAAAAACAACACCGATTGGTGCTATTTTAGCTATTTTAATAAATTTATCCTCATGTTTAACTGTTTTTGAATTGATTTGTGAAGCTGCTGCCTCAATATAAAAATCATTTTTTGTTAAGGAATCAGAATTCTTACAATTTTTTTGATAATTAGGTGCAGAAAACTCCACCATTTGAATTAGAGACAATTTATCCTCTAAATCCGACTCAATAAATTGTATCTTACGATTATTTATTTCCACCAACGAAATTGCAGACTCTGAGTAATCATTCTGCCAATTTGTAACGAACGGCATAAAATCACATTCTTTTTTCAAAAAAGATTTATTATAAGCCAATATTTCTTTCGATTTGGAATTTGTAAGGCACATTGGAGATGGATTATCAACAAAATAGGCATACATCTTACCATTCATAAAACTCCTTAAACTTTTGATGGTCTCCATATAGGTTGGGCAAAATCAATTAAAAAAATCCCGTTAGCTTTCCGAGCACGAGTATAACGGTAATATAATATTATTAAAAAGTAAAATTATGGAGTTTTGTTATCCTACAAAAAGTGGAATGCTCCTTAACATTACAGGTAAAATCAACAGTTATTACTGTTCAGGAATACAAATGTTTGTATCAAAAACTTAATATCTTTGAAATTTAAAGGGTTTTAGCTATCCATTAATAAGCCAAGGGCTTTTTCTTAGAAATCACCAAATTAAACCAATGTAACTAAAACCAATAAAGTAAACTAATAGTACATTACTATAGAGATATATTTTTCAAGATAAATGTGTAATTCCTATCTCCACGAAGAAACCATAGTTAAAAACCATAGTTATCAATATAGGATTTAGCTTTAGTCGAATATCAAATATTCCAGTAATAATATTTCATTCCAATAATCGAGCTTTATCTTTGTCAAAATTTAACAATCAGATAAAAATCTTTACTATATAAATAAAAAGAATATGTACGGCGATTTAAAAGAAAAATTACAACAAGACCTTAAAACTTTAGAAGAAGAAGGTTTATACAAAAAAGAACGAATTATCACTACACCCCAAAGTTCCTCCATTAAAACTACTACAGGGAAAGAAGTGTTAAATTTCTGCTCTAATAATTACCTTGGCCTTTCCTCTCATCCAAAAGTATTAGAAGCTGCAAAAAACACGCTCGACACACATGGTTTTGGTATGTCATCTGTTCGTTTTATTTGTGGAACTCAGGATATTCATAAAGAACTGGAAGCTAAGATTGCAGCATTCCTGGGTACTGAAGACACTATTTTATACGCAGCTGCTTTTGATGCCAACGGTGGTTTATTTGAACCTATACTAGGTCCTGATGACGCTATTATTTCAGATTCATTAAACCATGCTTCCATTATAGATGGGGTGAGACTATGTAAAGCAGCAAGATATCGTTACCAAAATAATGATATGGCCGATTTGGAAGAGCAACTAAAAAAAGCAAAAGATGCTAAAAGTAAAATTATTGTTACGGACGGAGTTTTCTCTATGGACGGGTATGTTGCACAATTAGATAAAATTTGTGATTTAGCAGAACAATATAACGCTTTAGTAATGGTGGATGACTGCCATGCAACTGGGTTTATTGGTAAAACAGGAAGAGGCACGCACGAACTTAAAAATGTAATGGGCAGGGTGGATATTATCACCGGAACCTTAGGGAAAGCTTTAGGTGGAGCTATGGGTGGTTTTACAACCGGAAGAAAAGAAATCATTGAAATGCTGCGTCAGAAATCCAGACCTTACCTTTTCTCCAATTCTCTTGCTCCTTCTATTGTAGGTGCTTCAATAGCTGTTTTCGATCTATTAAGTGAATCAACAGATTTAAGGGATAAACTGGAATGGAATGTGAATTATTTCAAAGAGAAAATTAAATCAGCAGGGTTTGATATAAAAGACGGGGATTCCGCCATTGTGCCGATAATGGTGTATGATGCCGCTCTATCTCAGAAATTTGCTGACAGATTGTTGGAAGAAGGTATTTACGTTATTGGTTTCTTTTTCCCTGTGGTACCTAAGGGGCAAGCCAGAATAAGAGTACAACTATCAGCAGGTCATGATCAGAATCAATTGGATACTGCCATTAAGGCTTTCACCAAAGTAGGAAAAGAATTAGAGATAATTTAAGATTATTAGTGTTTAAAAGAGTGACTGCAGTATCATATCTACAATTTCTTGGCAGTCACTCTTTTTATTTACATTGCTTAGATGTTAAATTTTGAGATCCTTTACCCTCTTTACATGTCCAGGCATTGTTAATTTGAGTCACCTGCCAAATACTTCCGCCCAGTTTTAATTCAATTCTATAATATTGGTTTTTAATGGCTCCCTCCTTTACATCTTTCTTTTCAACCATTACCACCACATGAGTAATTAAATTGCTTTCACTTAAACTTCTGGAGGCAACATTTACTTCAGTACTTACCATCTGCTGACCTGCAATGCGCAAAGCAATGCTTACAGGACTATAAACCCAGGGCACTCTCATTGATATTGCTTTTTCAATGGCTTCATTATATTCTTTTACAGGTATATCATTACCTTTTTCTATTAGCTGTTTTTCGTATTTCCACAACTCATTGTCATTTTCTCTGCCTTCTATTTCAGGCTGACAGGATGTAACTAAAAGAGTAATAACGGAAAGAAAACACAATATTGGGTTTAACTTCATTAATAGAATATTTTAAGTGATATTTTTTTTGAATTACTATCTAATGTGAATTTGGCTTCAGAGTATTTAGGTGCACTAAAAGTATTTACGGCATCATTACTTGCACCATATCCTTCCTTGGGGGCGCCTACAAAATTGGTATCCATTTCTTCATTATCGTTTTCATCATGAAGAAAAACAACAGCATATTCTCCAAGAGGAACATTTTCAAAAACAACTTCATGTGTTTTTTGAGTCACTTTTATTTTTGCATTTTTAAAAGCCTTTTCCTCTTGATCAGGAAAATGATCCCTGGAGTTAAATAGTGAGATTAGAAGATGTCCATTGGTATTTTTGAATTCGCCAATCTCCACTTTAATATCCCCTGTTGATTCTGAAGATTGATATCCGGTAAGAAAAATAGACAGTGTAATTAATATTGAGTAAAGCATTTCATTATTTTTTGTGAATAGTTAATAACTGTTTATCTACATCAATGTTCACCTTCCCAATTTTTTCTAATAACTTAATATTAATTAACATGGATTGAGCTAAATCTTTAGATACAACGGCTCTCACATCTTTTAATTCCTCATTACCTATTTTTAATGATTTTATCAAAAATACATGAGACGAGTTTAATGGTTTGTTTTTATCAATAAATTCGTAATAATTCCCTTCAACCCATTCTTTATATCCAAGTGTTTTAGTTTGAATTAATGTTTGAGCAATATCTTTGGAAACTGCTATATCAGCACTGATGGTTTCCAAACCTACATAAATTTGTAATACATCATTTACCAGCATAGGAATTTCTATCCTACCAGAATCTGGTTTAAGAATAGCAACACTAATATTTTCTCTTTTAAAGATTTCATCATTAAAAGCTTTATCGATATTAGTTTTAGTTTCGGCTTTTTCCGGATAAGTCATTTTAAATTCATCAATAGACCAGTCAGACCAGTACAGGATAAATTTTTTATCACCAAAAACTATTTTAATATCCTCTAGAAGTGGTTCTTCTGGCCGTCCCGCATTCCATTTTCCTTCATATATTTTCTTTTCGGATGGCACTACAATAGCTTTTAAATCACCATATAACCAGTTTTCCTGATCCCCTGTCAAATACACCAGTTTATAAACATCATTATTTTTTGCAAGAGCAATGCTATAGGTTCTTTTACCACTGTTAAGGGAGTAAACACCTTCAATATCCTCTCGTCCACTCTCTTTCCACTTTAATTTCAAACTATCCAGTTCAAATTGTGAAAAGGCCTGATGTGAGATTGACAATAAAAAGACTATGGCAAAACAACTTAAAAATTTGACCTTCATTAGTATACAGTTTTAGAAAAATTTACCAAATATATGGTAGTTAGGATGAAAGAGAAAAATTTAACAAGATTTCTGAAGATAATTCAATTTTACCGTTGAAAACACTTTTACTTTTTTACTGGAAAAAGTGAAAAATCAGTGGTTTAAATAATAATCAATCATTACTTGTACAATTCTTAAGAGTTAATTCGAAAAACTTATGGATAATTTGTTAGTTTTGCTTCCACTCAAAAATATATAATAAATCATACCAGCTGTTTTTATGCAAGAAGTCAATAATTTCCTCATTTTCATTGATAGTTTTATAGGTAGTGCCACATGGTTTCCATATGCTTTATTAGGAACCGGCTTGTTTTTTACCATCTATTTAAAATTCCCTCAAATAAGGTTTTTCAAACATGCTTTAAAGATAGTTACAGGTAAATTTGACAGAAAAGATTTGCCCGGTGATACTTCTCACTTTCAGGCCTTAGCCACCGCATTATCAGGAACTGTAGGTACAGGAAATATTGCAGGTGTAGCTTTCGCTATCCACCTGGGTGGACCTGCTGCTCTATTCTGGATGTTAATTACAGCTGTTTTAGGAATGTGTACTAAATTTGTTGAGGTAGCCTTATCTCATAAATACAGAACTAAATTGGATGACGGTAGTATGGCAGGTGGACCGATGTATTATATGAAAAATGCTACTTTTAAATTACGAGGAAAAAAAGTAAACCTGAAATGGCTAGCCGCTATTTTCGCTTTTGCTACCGTGCTCTCTTCATTCGGAACAGGTAGTTTACCTCAAATAAATAGTATTTCCAGCACCTTATTAGCCACATTCGGTTTTGATCAAATGATTACAGGAGCTGTTTTGGCAGTGTTATTAGGTTTGGTAATTATTGGTGGTATTAAAAGAATTGCAGCCGTTACTTCCAAATTAGTACCAGGAATGGCCATAGTATATTTTATAGGAGCCTTTGCTGTAATCTTTTATAATGCTGAAAACATTATCCCTTCATTAATTGCAATTTTTGGTGATATATTTACCGGTTCAGCAGCCACAGGAGGTTTTATAGGGGCTAATTTAGCTTTCGCATTTAACCGTGGTGTAAACAGAGGTTTATTTTCAAATGAAGCAGGTCAGGGTTCTGCTCCTATTGCCCATGCATCAGCCAAGGCCAATGAGCCCTTATCAGAAGGTATGGTAGCTATTTTAGAACCTTTTATTGATACAATCATTATTTGTACAGTAACAGGATTAGTGCTTTTATCATCTGGAGTATGGAATGAGAAGCATATCAACCAATTTGAATATACTGAAATAGAATTATTATCGTCCCAATTTAATGAAGATGATTCTGAGGATATTCAAAAAATATATAATCACCTTAATGATGAGGAAAAGCTGGCAAGCTATTCTGGAGCTATAGAAGTGGAAAATGGTAAAATCACCAATAATGATGAATTTACCTTTATTCATGCAAGAAGTTTTGCTGACAGCGTAACAATTTATAAAAATGAAGGGCTTTTGGTTGATGAACTGTTTACAGGTTCTATTAATATTGAGAATGGTAACATACGTGATGATGCCCCATTAAAAATTATAGGTCAATCATTGGTACATAGTTCACCACTTACTGCGCTTGCCTTTAACAAAGGATACTTTGGTGATTGGGGCCAATATATAGTTGCTATAGGTTTATTGCTTTTCGCCTTTAGTACAGCTATTAGCTGGTCGTACTATGGTGATCGTGCCATGACCTATTTATTCGGTACTAAATCAGTGGTATATTATAGAATAGTTTACGTAGTGGCATTCTTCTTTGCCTCTTTTCAGGACACCACCATTATTTGGACTTTATCAGCCATAACCATTGCACTCATGACTATTCCTAACTTAATAGGCATTATATGGTTAAGAAAAGATATGAAACAAACTATCAAAGAATACGGTACTTTCTTTGAGGAAAATTTTCCGGACGAGAAGCACCCGAAGTTTAAATAAACTAAAATTAGAAATCTCTAATCAATAGCTCGCTTTGTAAAATGCGGGCTATTTTTTTGCTTAAAGTATGAATTACCCAATTATGATAAATAGCAAATCATTTCTTTAGTTAACTTAAACAAATAAGGCATAGTAACTATCCATGCCTTATTTATTAATCCTGTTGGATTAATCTATGCTTCAATATGTAATTCTTACTCTTTCTTAATTTCTATTAGCATTAAAATATTTTGTAAAAAGAAGTGTTTTCAAAGTTTAAAATTAAATCAGCTTTTTTCATCCATCTCTTAAGTTCAGGGTCAACTGCCTCAAAAGCATGATACCTGCCTTCATAAATAATTTCATCATTTTCATCTAAAATCTTAACGATAGTTATATTATCGCAAAGAATTACACCGGATTCTACCAACTCTCTTTCCATTTTATCAAAATCAGATTCAGTAGTCAGTTCAGCTAAATATTTAGCTTCTTTCTTGGCTTCTTTCTTGGCTACTAATGAATCTTTTTTTTCTGTAGCCAATACTTCAGTAGCGAAAATCAAGCCTGTTAAAAGGATCATTGCACTAAGTTTTGCGGAGGTCATTAAATTTTTCATCTTATTAGTTATTATGTTTTTTCTAACTATATAGCTAAGACGCTGCCAAATATTCTATAGTTGCAAATGGCCTTCTATTTAATTTAAATACATCTTTTAAAAAATAAAAGTAAGTAACATGTTCATTATCGTGCACTAATATTTCCAAAATGATACAGTTGCCTTACTGAAAATTTTTCAGAGTCCTACGGATGGAACTCAAATAAGAACTACCAAATAAATTGAGGTGAACTAAGAGGGGATAAAGATTATAAATGCCGATTCTTTCTTTAAAACCAGGAGCTAAAGAGAAATCACTATCATAGGCCTCATAAAATCTTTTATCAAAACCACCAAAAAGATAAGTAAAGGCAATGTCGGTTTCCCTGAAGCTATATTGAATGGAAGGATCAATTAAATAAGGTATTTGATTCTCTCCTGAAAGAAAATTACCGCTCCATAAATCACCATGTACCAGAGAAGGTCGCACTTCAGGAATTATCTGGTCAAGTATTATAAACAAATTTTCAAAAGCTGTATTGTCTGACTTACTCAATAAATTTGCTTGATTAGCCAGTTTAAGCTGTTTTTGCAGACGCTCGTGTATAAAGAAAGACAAAAAGTCGTCATGTTTATTATTAACCTGAGATAAGCTACCAATATAATTGCTTCTTTCCCAGCCATAATAGGGCGCTGGTTGCTTATGCATTTCAGCAAGTGAATTAGCAAATTTCTCCCACAACTGATTGGTAGGCTGTTCTTCTTTGATAAAAGGTAGAATTAATACTTCATAATTCGCTACAGTATTATAAAAAATAACCTTAGGCACTTTAATTGTATCAGTAGCCTCAATTGCTTTCAATCCCTCTACTTCTGTAAGAATAATGTCCGGAAACTGATTAACTAGATTATATTTGAGGAAATAATGAATGTTAGAAATAGAAAAACGGTAAGCATGATTTATGCTTCCCCCGGAAACAGGTTGATAGGCTATATTCTTTGAAGAAAAGAATTGCTCCACAGCTTCTTTGATTTCCTTAGGGATCATTTAGAAGCCATATTTGATTTCAATTGGATCAGCCTGTCAATAACAGAAAAAACTAATAAGCCTGCTAAAGCATAAACCATATATTTTACTCCTTTTTGTTGAAAAACACCTAGATCAAAACTATTAGTAAAGCTTTCGTATAAACTCCATTTACTCATATCCAATAAGTATAAACAACTACCAATAGCAATAAAAGCCAGTAATATAGATATTCGTAAAATAGACCCGGAAGAGAATAGTGATGCCTGAAAAGCAGGCTCAGGGAATGCAGTTATTTGCTGCATAACATTATCATTAAATGCCTCGCTCGGTTGTTCTTCCTCACTTTTTGATTTCAAATATGATCGTAATATTTTATCAATAGATTCTTCCTTCATAACAATGTATTTAATTCTTCAACTGAAAGCTGTTTCTTCAAAATCTCTTCTAACTTTTTTCGGATTCTATGAATCTTGACCTTTAACGTTTCAGCCTTAATTGCAGTTACCTCTTCTATCTCTTTCAAATTCAATTCATTCAGATAATATAAAGTGATTAAGCCTCTATCTTCTTCATTAAGCAAATTTAGCGCTTCTTCAATAATGACTCGCTGCTCATTTTGATAAATATTGTACAGTAAATTAAAGTTGTCGGTTTTGTCTGTTGACAAACTTATAAAGTCATGTTTCCTTTTTCTAATATGCATAATCGCTTGCCTATAAGCAATTGTATAAAGCCAGGTAGAGAATTTTGAATTAAAATGAAAGCTCTCTAGTTTTTGATATACGGATACAAAAACATCCATAGTTACCTCTTCTGCTTCCTCTCTATTCTTTAAAATGTTACGATCATAT